>JAUXBW010000036.1 GCA_030619185.1 Methyloprofundus sp. | reverse complement strand
GTCATCCAGTGTGAGTATCTTATCAGGGTGGTGATTTTTTATTGGGAAGGTGGAGATATTATCGGTAAGGGAAGATAGATCCGCCTCACCACTTTCAAGGTCAATGTAAATACCACCTCGGTTTGCGCTGTCTTTGCTCATTTTTTTTCTCCCGTTTATTTAATCTAGTGTATCCAGGCCTATTGCAAGCCGATGATACTGCCAGGCATCATCAAGTAAAAGAAAATAACCAAATAATTGATATTTAAACTCAGCCGGATCGACTGAAGACTGGAAAGGTACCTGTATTGCAGTGGAGTAGATTAATTGGCCGAGATAAAGTCCGTCGGCTATTTCAACCACTTCATCTAGGCATAACCCAATTGGAGTGGGTCCACCGATCATCGGGAAACGGTAATGAAACTGAAATACCTGCTTTTTTTGCTCGCCGTTATTCATCGGCAGAATTGACTCACGCTCCCCAACGCCGAGGAAAATATAACCTTGGCGTGCAAATGGCGATGGCCCAGCTGCTGATACAGCTTGTAAAGAAGCGTCTGGAACTCGATAGTTCATATCGACTATGTTCATCAGTGGGTCTGCAGCAATAACACGTTTATCCTGAATATTATTGCCATCAATCCAATGAGAAGCTTCCTGTTGCCAAAAAGCTTTGTCTTCATCGCTCATGCCTGCATCCCAGCTACCACTCTTTAGGTGTTCGGCATACACCCCTGAACTGTCCCAGTGATGATGAGCATTTTTTTTCACTAAAGCATAATGCGGGGCACTGGCTGGGTGCATTTTTAATTCGTTAACACGTTTAGGGTAGCGCCTGGCTAAATCATCACTTTCATCAAGAAACATGCTTAGCTTGCGAGCCGATATTTTTTCGTAGGATTTACCCGCCCAAGGAAAGATGTATTTACCGATATTGTGCCACATTATGTTCAATACATTGGGCATGCTTTGATCATCCAGCAAGTCAGAAAGCCTGGTGGGGAAAATGTGCTCCTCAGTGGGGCTATCCTTCGGGTCAGGGCAGAATGTTTCACTAAATCCACAGTGCAGGTTTAATGTTGCACCATGATAATAGTCAAAGCCAGTAGTTTGCGTCTTTTCACCATACCAGTCCCCGAATTCAGTACTATCTACGCGGACATTGTAGCCCCGTTCACCATGCCCTTGAAATATGCCATTTTCAACCGTCGGTGCAACACCACAGCGAAATAGGCGGTTAAGTTTCTCAAAATGCTCAAGTTCATCCTCTGGATTACTTTGAGCGGAAATATCACTGCTGAAACGCTGTAGCATTTGTAACACAGATTCACCCTTATTTAGCATTGCTGCAACACCGGTATCTCCCTTAGGCGATTCCTCCAGAATTAAGGTGGTAAATTTTTGCTTCAAAGCCTGGTTCTGTTTCCAGCCATTATTCCAATCAGTAATATCAGTCCAGTTTTGTACGCGCGCATCGGCTGTTGGTATTGTTTCAGTAGCTGCCTTAGGGGGTAACTGATCATATCCCAATTCACTATAGCCAATTTCTCCTGGCTTGGGCCGTAGTTGTGGAAATGCATCATCGGCATAAAATTGTTTGGCATTATCTGGATCAATCATTAGAAAGAATCCATTGTTCTGGTAACCGTAATGGTTGTTATCATTAGGGATGTCTATGGGTACAAAACGTTTGATATTTTCCAGCAAGGAGTCGTGAGGGTATGAGTCACCTAAAGAGACTACCTGACCGCCAGGCAGTGTAAATTCTCCCAGGCTATAGTGTTTTGTCGCATATACTAGCTGACCAAGATAAATGCCTTCATCTATACGCACCAATTCATCAACCAGGCGTGTCATCGGATAGGTCGGGCCTAGGTCGGGCCATCGGTAGTTAAGCTGATAGACTTGTTTGCCAGCCATTTCTGGCACAACTGAGCTGCCTGGATTACAGAGGAAGTAACCACCAGTTTTACTATAAGGGATCGCTTTTTCTTTTAGCAGGTTTTTCGCTGATAATTCACCATCAAATCCACTAGCTTCTGGAGTCATTGGGCGAGCTTTTAATTTCCATAATTCAGTGAGTGCTGGCAGGCTAATTGCTTGCAGAGCATTGGGGTCAGTTGGCTCACGAAAAAAATTACGACCAATACGGGTGCTCTGCACATCATACACGGCCAGCATTTGTTCATCATTAGCCGTTTTTTGCGCTACAGTTTCGCGTGATACGGGTTCAAATGTCTTACCCATCCATAAACCGGTATCGGCGAAGGTGGCATTCCATGCCGTAGCCATCCATTCGATATTGGCAATCACTGACCGTTCTTCACCTTTAGACTCAGCCAATTTCTTGAAATAGTCGCTATCACGGAGGGAGACAGGTATGCCTATCATTGGGCCATTAATAACTTCGGGAGTGCCACACTTGAACAGTGTGACCAGTTTACTCTGAATCTCTGACCATCGCTCTCGTTGATTATTGTCTGCCAATATACGTTGGTATTGACCTAGTGTGGCAAAAAAATTACCGTTATAATCTTTTGCAAGAATGTCGCCCAGAGATGATGATAGTTTCTGCTCATCTTCCTTTGTTGTAGATGGGAAATTATTGCTATTCAAAAAAATAGTTGTCATTACACTCTCCCTTTTGTTTACAGCTTTTTTGGTATTGAGTGTCCAAGCATAATTGCTTCAATATTATATAAGGGATTTTATTTGCGCGTTGCGCAATATGGTTGTGTAGCTTGTTATGTTCCTTAAATATGAAGAATAATCCTGCGTAAAACCTGATAATTTAACTATGTTTGGGTACTAAAAACCACATGAAATAATGAAAATCAGTTTTTGAGCTTCAGGGATCTAAAGCAAATTAAAATTCTGATAAAGGCCATGGATTTAGATTTTTAGGAAGAGTCGGAATCGCGCTCTCCAGCATTAGGAAATACCAAAAGCCTGTGTCGACTTATAACATTATTTTTCTTGTAGGGCAAGTTAGTTATTGCGTTTATTTTTAGTGTATATCACAAGAACCTGTTTTTCATTGATGTAATCATGTTAGGGAAAAACTGTGCACACATGTAAGCCAGAAAGACAGTTAAATCTTTCTACGAATAAAATATTACCTCTAACGTCTAGCTTGGGTACAAGTAATAAGCCAACCTGTTTATCATTCGTTTAAGACAGCTTAGGGTTAATAGGTCAATTACCTGAAAAACGATGAAACTGTGGTTAAACAACGCATCAGTTTCAATAAATCCTGATGGTATCATTCAACTCTCCATGAAAACTATTTATTTCCATCTCCCTTATTTCCAGTTGGTTATTCTTAAGCATCCACCGCACCCTGTATTTTTAATCCAGGCTTTGAAGAAAAAACCTACGCAATATATGGGGTATTTATTGCGCATTATCCACACAAATTATTAAATAAATTGAATTTTGACCCATTTGGGTCAGGCATCTTGAGCATTTATAGTCTATGCTAAATATATAGGATTAAGAATTTTATTGAGATAAGAGGGGTAGGAAGGAAGATGGATTGACTACGCCTGTTTTGTTATGCAGCAGATGGGGTGAAAATTATGGAATTAATAGCGAAGTTAATAAAAGATAATAATGAGTATAGTTGTTAGTGCTGATTACTATATGAATGGGGTACTGTATCCAAACGGAACAATAGTTGCTGGGTTAACTTGCCAAGCTGATGGAAGCTGGAAATGATGAGTTCCTTATTATGCTCTAGACGCGAATGTAAGCTTTAAAGTGAAGTGACTACCTAGTCTGACTGTTCATCTGGCATATAGGAAAGCTTGGCATCCCTCGTGAATAAACTGGGTATTCAATATATAAAGGTGGGTTATGAACAGTGATATAACACTGGATAAAGAAAGTTCTATTGGCGAAGACAGGGATCCTGTAAGAGTTATTATGGAGCTTATTGTAAATGAAAACCTCTCACATGAGGAAAAAGCCAATTTAATCAGGTGTGCCAGGAATAAATTTAAAAGTAGAAGACGCATTGCGTTTATTGCTCTTTCTGCTTTAATTTTATCTATAACATTGTTATTTGTAGCAGCAGTCAGTGATGGAGTGGCAGGAACTACTATTCTCGCAACGATCCATGAGAGCCAAGCTCTGTTTGCCGGGATGGAGGGGGTTTTGACAGTAATCATAGCTGCTTACTTTAAACCTAAAAGTATTAATTGCGAGTGAATCTTGGTGTAATCATTTAACTATTGTAAATGCAACCTGGTATTTGCTCAAGATTGTGAGTAAGCCGGTAATATGAACAGGTTTAAAAACAGGCAATAGATTTTTTTAATTAGGAGGAGATTATGAGCAGTGTTGTACCAGTCAGTGTTGAAGAGACCTCTGAAGCAGGTCGGGATCCATTGCGGATCATGATCGAGATAGCCGAGAATGATAAGCTTTCTGATGAGGATAAAACTAATTTGATAATTTTCTCCAAGGAGCGTTTTAAAAATAGAAGACTTATGGCTTATGTATCTCTTTATGCATTAGTTGCTTCTTTAGTACTGTTATTTTTAGCAGCAATTATTGATGGTATTGCAGGTACACAGATTATCGTATCAATTAAAGGGAGTCAGACACTTTTTGCCTGGATGGAAGGTTTTTTAACAGCAATTGTAGCAGCATATTTTGGTGTCTCTGCCTGGCGACCAGCAAGTTAGGGCTCAGGATTTTAATATATTGAAAGTAAGGGAGCTGGAAACAAAAATCCTACCCAATATCGGATGATTATTTATTTCCAGCTCCCTAAGCTGTAGTCTGCACTATTTAGATTATCAAAGTAACGGGGTTGGAATATTTTTTTACTTAAAAAATTTCAAGGTTGATCAGGAATAACCACTCCAAGGTAACCGTTCAGTCCCTCTCCTTAGCAAGGAGGGGTTAGGGGAGGTTTTATAATGTAAACAGCACGTCAGGAGTATATTATGAGTAGCTTACGCATTCCGGGATTAGGCCCAATTGTAGGGCATACAACTGATGATTGTTGTCGAATCTGGATCAGAGCCGGCGACCCAGAGGATGACAAAACAGGCCTGTCTTCTTCTCGGCGAACGCTGGGTATTATTACGATCATAACGGTTGATGGAAAAACGGTTAAGGATTCTCAGATACATTATTTTAGACTGCACCGGGAATATGATCGTACGGGGACATTTTTATTAGGCAAAGAATCGGGCATTGATTCTGCTTCTGATTTTCAACCTTTGCAAGCAGACACAAAATATACCGTTCGAGTTGCTACCCTAACGATTGATGACCCCTTCCCTGACGGTGAGATAGTCAACGACCGGGAACTTGTGGCAAGATTGCCTGATGCTGAGGTTTGGCGAGATATACTGCTAGATAAACAGCAACTGAAAGATGAGCGATCCATCGCAGAATTTCAAACATTTCCTGATGCGAATAAGCTGGTTGATCAATATAGCTTTATTCTTGGGTCTTGCCGATTTCCAGGTATTCTCTGGCGTACTAAGCATGCGGATCGTATTTTTGGTCCTATAGCTAGACAAGTCTCTAAGCCTAGTAAAAAAGAGCCAGCACCCAGATTTGTGTTGATGGTGGGTGACCAGATTTATGCAGATAAATTAAACCGTTACGTTCCTGTAGGGCGTGCCGACACCTTTGACGAGTTTCAGGAGCGATATCTTTCAGCATTTGGCTCACGTAATATGCGAGAGCTATTGCGTACAATCCCTCAATATATGATTCTGGACGATCATGAGATAGAAGATAACTGGACTCAGGATCGTTTTGTAAATGGTTCAAAGCGGCAATTATTCGTTTTGGCTATGAATGCATATATGAGTTACCAATGGTGCCATGGACCCAGAACATTTGGCACACGTTTATACTACAGTTTTGAATGTGGCGGTTATCCTTATTTTGTATTAGATACACGAACTCAGCGGTATATGAATACTGAACAGGCTACCCTTAATGATAATCATATGTTGGGTAGGCCTTCGCTTGGAGGTGAACCTAACCAATTATCTCGTTTGCTAGATTGGCTCAGTAACCAACAGAATGATCGAGGAAATACGCCCAAATTTCTGGTCACTTCCAGTGTTTTTGCTCCTAACCCGATGGATGCTAGAGAAAGTTCCAGCAAATGCAATAAAGAAAACAGTGATTCATGGCCTGGATACCCTGCTACGAAACGAATCCTGCTGGACTATATTGTAGAAAATAATATTCAAAATGTCATATTTTTGTCTGGTGATATACATTGCTCAAACATAGTTACCATTAGTTTTTCGGGTAGTACAAGTGCAAATAAACTTAAGGCTTTTTCTATTACTTCATCAGCCTTTTACTGGCCATTTCCTTTCGCCGATGGTGATCCTTCTAATTATGTACATGATTCTACTCTGGAAAATCAGCAGGATACCTTTATTCTGACAAGCGGTATCCGGATGGACTATAAAGCCGATAATTTTACCCAAGAGGATAATTTTTGTCGCCTTGATATAGACAGAAGCAAACAGCAAATCTTAGTTCGTGCTTTTGACAAGGAAGGGAAACTTATACAGGAGCCAACTCAAAGTGGAAAAAATAAAAAAATTGAAACTAAACTAAAGCTGGCTAAGTGGTAATTTATACAGTTGATTGAGGGTCTATCTCATCACCTTAAGGCTAAAGTGAAAATGAGATGGTTACAAGAGGAATACGCTAACAAGGTAACAGGTGAATGATATGTCAAAACTTTCTAACAGTCTAAGCAAACTAAGGTCTTCTTATGATGTTATTGTTATTGGTTCTGGATACGGTGGAGGGATTGCTGCATCTAGACTGGCGAGAGCTGGACAGGATGTTTGTATTCTAGAACGAGGGCAAGAATTTCAACCTGGCGAATACCCTGATACAACAGTTGAAGCAGCTAAACAGGCACAGTTTGATATACCTGAAAAGCATGTTGGACCTAAAACTGGCTTATACGATATTCATGTTAACGAAGATATTAATATTGTCGTTGGCTGTGGTTTGGGAGGAACATCATTAATAAATGCCAATGTCTCAATAATGGCTGACCCCCGAGTATTTGACGATCACTGTTGGCCGCAGGAGATTCGTAATGAAGCGGCTTCTATTACTACTAAATTACTAGACCCAATACATTGTGAATCGACTGTTGCAGCATTAACAGAGCACGATCATGCTGATGACTCAGCAAACCTTTTAGCGCAAGGATATCAACGAGCGATTTCTATGCTAAAACCATTACCTTATCCTGATGGCTGGCAAGAATTACCGAAAATGCAAGCACATCGAAAATCTGCCAGATATCTTGGTGAAAAATATTGTCGTACTCCGATTAATGTGACTTTCAAAGATGGTATTAACCATGTTGGGGTCCAGCAAACTGCATGCACTTTATGTGGTGATTGTGTTTCTGGTTGCAATGTAGGTGCAAAAAATACCACATTAATGAATTACCTTCCCGATGCCAGAAATCATGGGGCAGAAATTTATACAGAAATATCTGTTACCCGTATTGCTAAGGCAGGTGAACGCTGGCGTGTCTATTATCAACCTGTTTCATTCGGGCGCGACAAGTTCTCCGCACCAGAAATGTTTGTTTTTGCAGATATTGTTATTTTGGCTGCAGGTACGCTAGGCAGCACAGAAATACTACTCAGATCAAAACAGGCTGGACTGGATTTATCAGATTATCTCGGCAAAGGTTTTACTGGAAATGGTGATGTGCTAGCGTTTGGCTACAATAATGATGAAGAGATAAACGGCATTGGCTTAGGAGAACATACTTCTGGTGAAATATCGCCAGTTGGTCCCTGTATAACGGGGGTAATCGATGCCAGAGGAAAGCACGACCTGCAACAGGATATGGTAATTGAAGAAGGAACACTTCCGGGGGCGATGGCTTCAATTTTACCCGCTTTTTTATCCGCTACTGCAAAGGCGTTAGGGCAGGATTCGGACGGGGGGATTATAGATAATATTCAGGAGCAAGCACGTATTGCTGATAGTGCGATACGTGGTCCCTACCATGGGGCTGTCAACCATACCCAGACATATCTGGTAATGGCGCATGACGATGCTGACGGAGAAATGGAATTAAAAGATGATCGCCTTCGAGTTGACTGGCAAGGAGTGGGGAGTAAAGACATTTTTAAGAAAATTGAGCAGAATATTAAAAAATGTGCTGAATCCTTAGGAGGAACATATATCCCTAATCCTGTCTGGAATGAATTATTTGATAACCGATTAGTGACTGTTCACCCGTTAGGAGGCGCGGGTATGTCCAGTTCTGCAAGCTCAGGTGTCGTTAATCATAAATGCCAGGTGTATTCCACTTCGAGCGGAACCGATACCCATACCGGGCTTTATGTGTGTGATGGAGCTATTATCCCACGTAGTTTAGGATCGAATCCATTGTTAACAATATCAGCACTGGTAGAAAGATGTTGCTCGTATATTGCAATAGATAAAGGGTGGGATGAAGGTTACTCAGAAACTTCTGTAGCGCCTCCTGAGAGTCCCGCGCCTAAGCTTGGAATACAGTTTACCGAGCAAATGACTGGCTTTTTTTCCCACCAGGAACTCGAAGATTACAAGCAAGGAGAACAAAAGGGTAAAGCAGAACAGTCGGATTTCACTTTTACGCTCACTGTTATTTCTGATGATCTAGAAACGATGCTAACGAGTGAAGAACATGCTGCAAAAATGATGGGCACAGTTGTTGCGCCGATGTTATCTGCTCAGCCATTAACGGTAACAGCAGGGGCGTTTAATTTATTTGTTAAAGATCCTGATGAAGTGGGTGTTCGAAGAATGGTCTATCAGATGAATCTGATAGATGAAAATGGGCGCAACTGGTTTATGCATGGCTACAAAAAAGTACATGATAATCAAGGGTTTAATATTTGGGGTGACACAACGACTCTTTATATTACTGTCTATGATGGTTCTGGGATGGGGGCTCAAGTATATGGTAAAGGTATTTTGAAAATCAAGCCAGAAGACTTCGCTAAGCAAATAACTACCATGCAGGCCAGAAATGAAAAATCCAAACAAGAAGCAGTCCTGGCTGTTGCCAGGTTTGGACGGTTTTTTGCGGGTGTTATTTATGAATCCTATAGTGGGCCTTTTGCGCCATTTAATCTGTACAACCCTGACCAACCACCACGTACCAAGCGTCAGTTAAATGTGGGTAATGCAGAAGTGTTTAAGATACAAACTGAGGACGATGTTGATATACGGTTGACTCGTTTTCAAGGTGGAGATAAAGGCCCCGTGATTCTCTCTCACGGATTAGGTGTTTCCAGCAAAATATTTAGTTTAGATACCATTGATACTAATCTTCTGGAATATCTGTATGCACAGAACTATGACGTTTGGTTGCTGGATTACCGGGCGAGCATTGATTTACCCGCTGCAAATAGCCAGTTTACCGCTGATGATATTGCCAAATATGATTATCCAGCGGCCGTTGCAAAGGTATTGATGGAGACCGGTGCTGAATCAGTGCAAATGGTCGTCCATTGCTTTGGCTCGACCACTTTTTTTATGTCTATGCTAACAGGTCTGCAGGGGGTGCGTTCTGCAGTAGTTTCCCAAATAGCGGCTCATATAAAAGCACCTTTATTGTCACGTCTGAAAACAGGGTTATATATTCCTACCGTACTGGACTCCATTGGCGTTGACTCTTTAACTGCCTATGTTGACACGCATGCAAACTGGATGGAGCGTTTGTATGATAATACACTGAGATTTTATCCAATTGAGTTTGAAGAGCACTCTAATAGTCCAGTAGATAGGCGAATTACCTTTATGTACGGTCAATTATGGGAGCTTGATCAGCTTAATAGTGCGACGCATACAACATTACATGAACTTTTTGGTGTTGCAAATATAACTTGTTTCGAACACTTGGCACGGATGATTAGAATCGGACACCTGGTTAGCTATGATGGTGCTGAGATTTATATGGGTCAGATGAAAAGCCTGGCAATTCCAATGTGCTTTATTCATGGTGCGGAAAATTCAGCATTTAATCCAGAAAGTACTAAACAGACCTTTGATCTATTGCGTCATACAAATGGCGAATTGTATTCCAGGTATGTGATACCCAATTATGGACATATAGATTGTATCTTTGGAAAAAATGCAGTTCATGATGTATACCCATATATTCTGAAGCACTTGGAGCAAACTTAAAAGAATAAAGACATCACTGTAGGTATAACTTCGTAAGTAAATCATAAAACAGGAAAAATAATATGAATACCGGAACAAGTAAATCATTTAGCCTAAACAGTATATGGCAGAAGGTAGTTGAGATTACTGGTAATGCCCCTGTCGAAGACCAGTATCTAGAGCTAATTAATGAAGCTCATAAAATAGACCAACGCGGTAACCGTCTCTGTGTCTGTATCAGTGATATTCACTTGACAGATGGGACGGTTGGTTTTCAGAATCTGGGTAAATTCATCTGGGATGGTTTTTATAATTCATTGCTAGCGCGCTGCAAAACCTATCATATAGATGAGGTTCTTTTTGTTCTGGATGGCGATATTGTTGACATGATACGTAGTAGTCGCTGGGCAGAAAATAATATTTATCCCTGGGAGCGTGAACGCGAGCAAGAATTCTCTATGGTTGTCAATCAAATCATTCAAGAAATTGTTGAGGTTCAGCATGCAGATTTTTTTACTGCATTGTCAAGTTTAGCTGGGCGTTTAGAGCGAGATGTAGAAGGGATTTCCCGGGATAAGGTTAAAATTGTCATTACAGTCGGTAATCATGACAAGGAATTATTCTGCGACCAAAAGGCATTAAAATATTTTTATGAAAAAGGCTTAGGTATAAATATTAAGGATATTTCGTCTGAAGAGCGTCAGGCAATTGGACGTATGTATGGTGATGAAGCCATGTTTAATGATATGAAAACTGCACCGTATTTACCTTTTTATTATGGAGATACAGGTTTTCGTTTTTTTACTACGCACGGTCAATGGCGGGATAAAGCCAATAGTCGTAAGGTAGAAGCAGTCAATGATTTGCCTGGCTGGTCTGCATCTGATGGCTGGAATACAGATAAATGGCAGAAATTATGTTATTCGCCTTTTTTCTTACCCTGCTTTGGCGACTCAGTGGCTGCGGGTGTTTTATCAACTTTTATCTACAAGGTAAAAGATCGATTAAAACAAGAAAAATTTGAAGATCATCGATTAAATTGTATTCTAGATGAACTGGATTTGTATCGCCCAACCTATACAGCGCTGATAAGAATTCTTGATGAGGCGGATAGAATGCGCGATGACAATAAGCAAGGTGAAAACAGTCAAGTATCTGCAGCAATTTTGAAGAAACAAATAAATGCCATTCAGATTATTGAAGAGACGCTTTACCAGTGTATTATCGAATGGCTTAGCTGGGATTTTACCTATCAGACTTCACCCCTTATACGGCGCGTTGGCTTTACCATCACCAAGAAAGTTCTTACGCTACTAGAAACATTGGGTGCTGGTCTGGAAATTACCGCTATTGCATGGCTAATGAAATTTCTTGCTCTTATCGATCGACATCATAATAAAGGTATTAAATTACAGGAAATGCGTAAATTTCCCGCTTTTTTACCTGAATACCGCCATTACGGATTCCAGATACACGGTGAAGGTCATACCCACATCCCCGTACAGGAACAACCTAATATTGAAGGTAATCATCCCAGTACCTATATAAATTTTGGTACCTGGAGGGATCAGATTTTACCTAGAAAAAATCAGGGATAT
>JAUXBW010000090.1 GCA_030619185.1 Methyloprofundus sp. | reverse complement strand
TGACAACAGCTTTGATACCGATAACTTATCTCTGGAACAAATTCATTTGGCATTAAAAGAGAAAAATATTATTCAATAGGGCACTAAACTAATGGCCTGGCACTTACCCCCTACAGTTCCCTAAGGTAAAAAATGGCGTTAATTCTGAATTTTTTATCGGAAACCTAAGCTTTAATAATGCAATTCCTGCTATAGCATGCTCAGCTAGCCTGAATCAATAGACTGGAATTACGCGCACAAGAACAATACATAAGGAACATAATTCATGACTCAAAAGATTACTAAAGCAGTTTTTCCCGTTGCGGGATTAGGCACGCGATTTTTACCTGCCACCAAAGCAAGCCCGAAAGAAATGCTGCCCATAGTAGATAAACCTCTGATTCAATATGCGGTAGAAGAAGCGGTTGCTGCAGGCATTGATACCATGATTTTTGTCACGGGGCGCAATAAACGTTCGATACCTGACCATTTTGATAAAGCTTATGAGTTAGAAGTCGAACTCAGAGCAAAAGATAAACTTAGGGTTCTGGAACTAGTACAAAATATTATTCCTGCTCATGTGACCTGCGTCTTTATACGCCAGTCTGAGGCTTTAGGTCTTGGCCACGCCGTACTCTGTGCTAAACCGGTCGTTGGCAATGAGCCCTTTGCTGTTATTCTGGCGGATGACTTAGTGGAAGATGCTGATCGTGGCTGTATAACCCAAATGGTACAACAATTCACACAACACTCCTGCTCGATTCTGGGTGTTGAACGTGTCGATCAAAACGAAACTGACAAATATGGAATTGTCCAGTCCTCGCCTGTTGGACCCGCACTGAACAAAGTTGAATCTATCGTAGAAAAACCTAAACCTGATGTAGCCCCAAGTAATCTGGGAGTAGTCGGCCGTTATATCTTAACACCTGCAATTTTTGATAAAATTGAACAAACAGGCAAAGGTGCGGGCGGTGAAATTCAGTTAACCGATGCCATCGCAGAATTACTCAACGATGAACAAGTGCTCGCCTATGAATTTGAAGGCACGCGCTATGACTGTGGTTCTAAACTGGGGTTTTTAATCGCCACTGTAGAACATGGCTTGTTACATAAAGAATTAAAAGATGACTTTAAGGATTACCTCAAGCAACTTGCACAAAAACTGGATTAGCCCACTTCTTAAATGATAGATAAAATTAGTATACGGGGCGCAAGAACACATAATCTGAAAAATATTGATCTTGATTTGCCCCGTGATGCCTTAATTGTCATTACTGGCCTATCAGGTTCAGGTAAATCATCTCTTGCCTTCGATACCATCTATGCTGAAGGACAACGACGTTATGTAGAATCCCTATCAGCTTATGCACGTCAGTTTTTATCTATGATGGAAAAGCCTGATGTTGATCATATCGAAGGCTTATCTCCGGCCATATCCATAGAGCAGAAATCAACCTCTCACAATCCCCGCTCCACAGTCGGAACCATTACCGAAATATATGATTATCTGAGACTCTTATATGCTCGTGCCGGTACTCCTTGCTGTCCTGAGCATGGTTTATCCCTGGAAGCACAAACCGTTAGCCAGATGGTTGACCATGTACTAGAGCAAACTGAGGGTGAACGCTGGATGCTCCTGGCACCGGTAGTCAATGAGCGCAAGGGTGAGCATGTTCAATTACTGGAAGATCTACAAGCGCAAGGATTTATACGTGTGCGGGTGGATGGGATTGTCTATGAATTAGATGAACTTCCGGAATTAGAGGGCAAAAAAAAACATACCATTGAAGTTATTGTTGACCGCTTTAAAATTCGCCAGGATATCAAGCTACGCCTGGCCGAATCCTTTGAAACAGCACTAAGAATTGCTGAAGGTGTCGCCACTGCAGTCTGTATGGATGACGATGACAAACATCCAAGACAACTGGTCTTTTCAGAGAAATATGCCTGTTCCCTGTGCGGATATAGCATTACAGAACTAGAACCGCGTATTTTTTCTTTTAACAACCCCAAAGGTGCATGTTCGGCCTGTGATGGTCTGGGAGTAAAACAGCATTTTGACCCTGATCTGGTGGTGCATAATAATGAACTTAGTTTAGCTGCAGGAGCTGTTAGAGGCTGGGATAGACGTAATGCCTATTATTATCAAATTATTTGTTCGCTTGCCACGCATTATGACTTTGACCCGGAAACACCGTTTAATAAACTGAGTGATGAAATCCAGCATATCATTCTGTATGGGAGTGGTCGAAAAGCGATTGATTTTTCATTTGTCACTGGTAGCGGTAAAAAACGTAAAAAACGCCATAGTTTTGAAGGCATCATTGCCAATATGGAGCGCCGCTATCATGAAACCGACTCTCAGGTTGTGCGTGATGAACTGGCTAAATATCAAGCAAATAAGGTTTGTCCCCGTTGTACTGGTTCTCGCCTAAACACGGCTGCACGTAATGTATTTATCGACGCTCGGCCTATTTATGAAATAACCCGACTGCCTATTCGTGTAGCACTGGATTTTTTTAAAACACTTAACTTACCCGGGCAACGCGGCCAGATAGCTGAAAAAATCGTCACCGAAATCCAGCAACGCCTGGAATTTTTAGTTAATGTCGGTCTGGATTACCTGACTCTGGATCGCAGTGCTGATACGCTATCAGGTGGCGAAGCACAACGTATTCGCCTGGCTAGTCAAATTGGTGCCGGGCTAGTAGGCGTGATGTATGTTCTTGATGAACCCTCTATTGGTTTACATCAACGAGATAATGACCGACTACTGAAGACCCTTTTTAGGTTACGTGATCTAGGTAATACTGTTATTGTAGTGGAACATGATGAAGATGCCATCCGTGCGGCTCAGTATGTGGTTGATATAGGGCCTGGTGCTGGTGTACATGGGGGACAGATTATTGCTCAGGGTACCCCAGAAGATGTTATCAATAGTGAGTGCTCTATTACCGGACAGTATCTTTCTGGAAAGTTGAACATCACGGGTTCTGAGCAACTCACAGCTCGAAACGCTAAAAAACTGATTACGGTGCATAACGCCGAGGGTAATAACTTACAAAATATTGACGTTAATTTCCCCATAGGCTTATTCACTTGTGTCACGGGAGTATCTGGCTCAGGAAAATCAACACTGGTCAATGATACTTTATACCGCTATGCAGCGCGGACTATTAACCGGGCAACGACATTACCAGCGCCATGTCAATCAGTCGAAGGCTTAGATCAGATTGATAAAGTAGTAGATATCAATCAAAGTCCGATTGGCAGGACCCCACGCTCAAATCCTGCAACCTATACCGGTTTATTTACACCTATCCGTGAACTTTTTGCTGCCACACCTGAATCTCGTTCGCGCGGTTATACGCCTGGTCGCTTTAGCTTCAATGTAAAAGGAGGGCGCTGTGAGTCCTGTCGGGGTGATGGAGTGGTCAAGGTAGAAATGCACTTCCTGCCCGATGTTTTTGTGCATTGTGATGTCTGCGCTGGTAAACGCTATAACCGTGAAACGCTGGAGATTCGTTACAAAGGGAGAACGATCAACGAAGTGTTAGAGATGACTGTTGAGGAAGCCTATATCTTCTTTAAACCGATCCCCGTTTTAGCACGCAAACTGCAAACCATGCTAGATGTCGGCCTCACCTATATTACTCTGGGGCAAAATGCGACTACTTTATCTGGGGGTGAAGCACAACGGGTTAAGCTATCCAAGGAATTATCCAAACGCGACACGGGTAAAACCTTATATATTCTGGATGAGCCGACGACTGGCTTGCATTTTCATGACATTCAACAGTTACTTAATGTTTTACATACTTTGCGTGACCATGGTAATACTATCATTGTGATTGAGCATAATCTGGATGTTATTAAAACAGCTGACTGGATTATTGATATTGGTCCTGAAGGCGGGAGTGGTGGTGGAACTGTCGTAGCGGAAGGTACACCAAAGCAAGTATCGACAATGCAGCACTCACATACAGGTCATTATCTAAAACGTTTTTTTAATTAAGGTTTATAATGCTTGGCATAGGCCGTGAATTTAGCCAGCTTTTATCAGATTTTTTGGGAAATTGGCGGGCTAAAGCCGCAGCCTACACTAACTTTGAGTTAATCACTATTCACTTTAATGCAGCACCTATTTTGTACAGATGATTAGTTTTTTAAAAATCTAATCAGTAGTATAAATTACAATTATCTATTGAACCGCCCAAAATAGGTGCTGTACTAGCTTTTACTCGTCAAAGGGAACAGAATGCAAGCGTTTATCCAGTCAGTCATAGACAAATATGAAGCATCCCCAGTTAGACTACTGCCTATCTTGCGCGATATTCAGGCTGAATATCAGCACATTTCAGGTACAACTGTAGAACAGCTGACAACTGCGCTTAATATTCCGCGCACGCAAATCATCAGTGTTATCGAATTCTATAGCTTTCTACATGCAACACCTACAGGTCAGTATGACCTACTGATCAGCGATTCAATCACCGACCATATGCTGGGCAAACAAGATTTAATGGCTTATTTTGCCAGCCAGTTAAAAGTAACCATAGGTGAGACACGTGCCGATGGTCTGGTCAGTTTAAATAATACCTCTTGCTCAGGTATGTGCGACCAGGGGCCTGCCGGATTAGTCAATGGCCATGCTTTAACCCGGCTTGATCGACCACGTATTGATGCTATCGTTGCACTAATTAATCAGCAGGTACCGTTAACGCAATGGCCAACTGAGTTTTTTACAGTAGACGATAATATTTATCTGGCGGGCCTCTTACTAAAAAATCCTGTTACACCCGGCGAAGCCCTCAAAGCACGTTACCAGAAAGGCCTGGCAGAAACACTTAAAGAAATTGAGATGTCTGGTTTGCGCGGGCGCGGTGGCGCAGGTTTTAAAACGGCACTGAAATGGCGTTTTTGTTCTGAAGAAGCTGAAACTGAACGCTATGTTGTGTGTAATGCCGATGAAGGTGAGCCCGGCACTTTTAAAGACAGAGTTTTATTAAACACTTATGCACATCAAGTCTTTGAAGGGATGACGTTATGCGCTAGTATAATCGGCGCAGAGCAAGGCTTCTTATATCTACGTGGGGAGTATTTACATCTCTATAACAAATTACAAAATATTCTGCTTGAAAGGCGCGAGGCTGGACTATTAGGTCATAACATTCTGGCGCAAGGCCTTAATTTTGATATAGAAATCCGTCTAGGATGCGGAGCCTATATCTGTGGTGAAGAATCGGCGTTGATCGAGTCATTAGAAGGCAAGCGCGGTATCCCCAGGAACCGGCCACCCTACCCTGTTTCCCAGGGCTTTCTAAATAAACCCACCGTGGTTAATAATGTGGAAACCTTTTTTGCTGCCAGTAAAATTGCTGTTACAGGAGGGCAATGGTTTGCCAGTGTAGGTACTGAGCAATCCCAAGGCACAAAAATACTGAGTATTAGTGGTGATTGCAATAAACCCGGAATATACGAATACCCCTTTGGCACCCCTATCATACAAGTATTACAGGACTGTGGTGCTGCTGATGTGTTAGGCATACAAATTGGCGGCCCTTCCGGTACGTTTATTGGTCAAGATGAATTTCAACGTACCCTGGCATTTGAAGATCTTGCCACAGGGGGTTCTTTTATTATTTTCAACCAGACACGCAATATTCTGGACATCGTTAAAAACTTTACCCATTTTTTTGCCCATGAAAGTTGTGGTTTTTGTACACCCTGTCGAGTAGGCACCTCTCTACTAAAAAAGCAGCTGGACAAAATTGTTGATGGCTATGGCTCTGCAGGGGATGTTGCAGCTTTAGAAGAATTGTGTCAATTAGTTAAAAATAATAGTCATTGCGGGTTGGGGCAGACAGCCGCTAACCCGATTCTCTCAACCTTGCAACGTTACCCGGAAAACTATGCGCAACAACTCAAAGATATCAGCTATGAACCTGGCTTTGATTTAGATGCCTCTTTAGAGACCGCCAGACGGCTGGCAAAGCGTAACGATGCAGGCGCACACTTAGCTCAAGTAGAGGACAATCAAGTATGAGTCAGACAATCACAATTGATGGCCAGGAAATACCCTACGAAGAGGGGCAAACCATCATGGATGCGGCTATTGCAGCTAATATTTATATCCCGCACCTATGCCATAATCCTGAATATGAGCCACATGGTAGCTGCAAACTATGCACTGTTAAAGTAAATGGCAGAAATTGTTCAGCGTGCACCTTTCCAGCGATGCAAGGTCAGGATATTATCAATCACAGTGATGATTTAGAGCATGACCGAAAACGCATCACTCAAATGTTATTTGTCGAAGGTAATCATTTTTGCCCTGCTTGCGAAAAAACCGGGAACTGTCAGTTACAAGGTATTGCTTACTATTTAGATATGCATGACAACCATTTCCCGCATTTTTTTGCCAATCGAGAAATGGATGCGTCGCACCCGGATATTTTAATTGATCACAACCGCTGTATTTTTTGTAATTTATGTGTACGCGCCAGTCAGGAAAAAGACCATAAAAATGTCTTTGCCATCAGTGGGCGCGGCATTAACAAGTGCCTGATCATCAACTCAAAAAGTGGCAAACTAAAGGACAGTGAGTTAGATATTAATGATTGCGCCGCGCATATCTGCCCTACCGGTGCGATTCTGATTAAACGTACAGGCTACCAGGTGCCTATAGGTCAGCGCACCTACGATCAGCACAAAATTGATGAAATCAGTTTAGCTAAGGAGCACAAACATCATGACTGATAAATTAAAAGTGGCCACAACCTCGCTTGCAGGGTGCTTTGGTTGTCATATGTCTTTGTTAGATATAGATGAGCGCATGCTTGAATTAGCCCAGCATATCGAATTTGACCGCTCCCCCATCACTGATATAGAACATTGTGGTCCTTGTGATATTGGTTTAATTGAAGGCGGCGTATGTAATTCTGAAAATGTTCATGTACTGCGTGAATTCCGTAAAAACTGCAAAGTGCTCGTTGCCGTCGGAGCCTGTGCCATTAACGGTGGTTTACCCGCCATGCGCAACCATATCCCGCTAGAAGACTGCCTAAATGAAGCTTATATAGATGGCTTAGGTGTTGAAAATGCACAAATTCCCAGTGACCCTGAATTACCGTTGTTATTAGATAATGTACATCCAATACACGAAATAGTTAAAGTCGACTACTACATGCCAGGCTGCCCTCCCTCTGGCGATGTTTTCTGGTCATTTTTAACTGCTATTATTGCTGGGCAGGAACCCAGTTTGCCTTATGAATTAGTCCACTTTGATTAGGATCGAGAATTCAATGACACCCGAATATACTTTCTGATATTATTAAATGCTCGCTCCTTAGGACTATTCTGCAAACAAATCCTGATTTTCTGGTGCGCTCGATTTAGGCGCACTTAAACCAAAATGTTGATAGGTTTTGCTTGTGACAACACGCCCTCTGGGAGTACGCATGATAAAACCTTGCTGGATCATATAAGGCTCCAACACGTCTTCTATGGTGCCACGTTCTTCACTGATAGCAGCTGCCAGGGTATCCAGGCCAACGGGCCCACCATCAAAGTTATCTATAATGGTTTTTAATAAGCGTCTGTCCAGTTGATCAAAACCACAGTGGTCTACTTTTAACATGCTTAACGCTTGCTGTGCGATACCCTGATTGATCGTACCATCCCCTTTCACTTCGGCATAATCACGAACTCGCCTGAGTAAGCGATTAGCAATCCGTGGGGTGCCGCGCGAGCGTTTGGCAATTTCCTGCGCCCCTTTGTTATCAATTTGTATGCCCAATACTTTTGCGGAACGAGTGACTATATGTGTTAATTCATCAACACTATAAAACTCAAGCCGTTGAATAATGCCAAATCGATCGCGTAGTGGCGAGGTTAATAGCCCTGCCCTGGTGGTTGCACCGACTAAAGTAAAGGGGGGTAAATCCAGTTTGATTGACCTTGCTGCTGGCCCTTCACCGATCATAATATCGATTTGATAATCCTCCATCGCCGGATAAAGGATTTCTTCGACAACCGGACTTAAGCGGTGTATTTCATCAATAAACAGGACATCATGCGCTTCCAGATTGGTTAATAAGGCCGCTAAATCTCCCGCCTTATCCAGTACAGGGCCTGAAGTCTGACGCAGATTAACGTTCATTTCATACGCTATAATATTGGCCAGAGTCGTTTTTCCTAGGCCCGGCGGACCAAATATCAACACATGATCCAGCGCTTCTTTACGTGCTACCGACGCTTGAATAAAGATCTCCATTTGATCACATAAAGCCTGTTGACCAATATAATCTTTTAGGGTTTTCGGTCTGATTGCACGGTCTTGACGTTCTTCGTCTTGCTGACCCGTGGCACTAATAATTCGATCGGTTTCAATCATCTATGTTGTTGCTCATATTTATCACAAGCCCTTCGTCCTTCTCTGCTGTCTAAGAATTTGTTTAATACATATGAAATACTTGGGGCTTACCCCCTAACCGACATGGGAGGCCACTGCTTAGGCTGTCGAAATAATGCATTTTATAC
>JAUXBW010000083.1 GCA_030619185.1 Methyloprofundus sp. | reverse complement strand
CACAGAACGACATGGCTACGATCCGACTTCCTGAGTGCCCTTTTACTTATCCTGATTGTGCCCATGTTATTGCTGTTTTTTTGGACTCAATTACTGGAAGTTTTGGCGCAATTAACTAACTGGCCAGAAATCAGAACCTATTCAGGTGTTATTGAACTACTAATGATTCCGGCTGTCTTATTCTGGTTTTGGGTGATGCTTAGAATTCGCAAGGGGGGGAGTGAACTACTGGAGCTACAGCTGAGTATGGCTAAGAAATTATTGATAGGTGGTTTTATACTGCTTGTTGCATGGTTCTTTTTGTCCCGTCTTATGGTTATGGAAGAGCCAGCGATGACCCTGTACTTCTTTCTGCTTATCTGGGCTGCGGATATAGCTGCTTATTTTGCGGGTAAAAAATTTGGCATAACCAAGCTGGCGATAGAAATTAGCCCCGGAAAAACCCTGGAAGGTATGTATGGTGCTTTGCTAGCAGCAGTTGTCATGGGCCTATGTTTTACGCTTTATTTTAACTTCTCTGCGTTAAGTATTATTGACTTTATTTTACTCTCCGTGATGACCGTGCTAGTTTCTATTTATGGCGATTTATTCTTTAGTGCGGCAAAACGTATACGTGGCGTGAAAGATAGCGGTACGATCTTGCCTGGTCACGGTGGCTTGTTAGATCGTCTGGATAGTGTGATTGCAGCAGTTCCTGTTTTTTATGCGGGTGTTTGGTTTATTAGATGGATGTACTCATGAAGGGCATATGTATATTAGGAGCAACGGGCTCCATTGGTGTTAGCACTTTAGATGTTGTTCAGCGTCATGCAGATCAATATCAGGTAGTTGCCTTAACGGCAAATACCAACATTAATACCCTGTTTGAGCAATGTATAGAGTTCAAACCTGACTATGCTGTGGTTGTCAATGCAGAGAAGGGAGCAGAATTTAAAGCTAAGATAGTGAATACTGCTATTGCTGATATGCATGTTTTGATAGGTGCTGAAGCCCTAGTGACAGTGGCAACACTGGAATCAGTTGATTCAGTGATGGCCGCTATCGTCGGTGCAGCTGGATTGTTATCCGCTTTGGCCGCAGCAGAAGCAGGGAAAACAGTCTTACTTGCCAATAAAGAATCACTGGTGATGTCCGGTGATATTTTTATGCAAGCGGTGAAAGATTCTGGCGCGGTATTATTACCGATTGATAGTGAGCATAATGCTATTTTTCAATGTATGCCAGCTAACTACACGCCTGGACATGATGCGCCATCAGCAAGACGTATCCTACTGACAGCTTCAGGAGGCCCATTCAGAACAACACCACTGGAGGAGTTAGCAACAGTCACTGTTGATCAAGCTGTGGCACATCCTAAATGGGATATGGGTAGAAAGATCTCGGTTGATTCGGCGACCATGATGAATAAAGGCCTGGAACTGATTGAAGCCTGTTTGTTATTCAATATGCAGCCAGAGCAAATTCAAGTCGTGATACATCCGCAAAGCATTATTCACTCAATGGTGGATTATGTAGACGGCAGTGTATTAGCGCAAATGGGTAATCCTGATATGCGTATCCCGATTGCACATGCGATGGCCTGGCCGGAACGTTTTGATTCTGGCGTGGCTCCCTTAGATATTTTTGCTGTAAAACATATGGATTTTGAGCCCGCAGATTTACAGCGCTTTCCTTGTTTACGCCTTGCGATGGAAGCGATTTCTGCAGGTGGAATTATGCCAACGGTTTTAAATGCAGCCAATGAAATCGCGGTAGAAGCTTTTTTAAATGAGCAAATTCGTTTTACAGATATACCTGTTATCATTGAACAAAGCATGGCAGAATTTAGTGCCACACAAGCTGATACACTAGCGCATATTCTTGAAGCTGACCAGCAAGCTCGTGATCAGGCGCAGCAAGTTATTAATTCATTAACCGCCTAATGGAAACTTTAAATTCCCTGTTTTATTTTATTGTCGCCATAGGCCTATTAGTCGCGATTCATGAGTTTGGTCACTTCTGGGTAGCCAGAAAAACCGGGGTAAAAGTATTACGTTTTTCGATAGGTTTTGGCTCAGTTATCTGGAAATATCAGCATGATAGTTCTTCGACTGAGTATGTATTATCGGCAATTCCTCTAGGTGGCTATGTCAAAATGGTTGATGAGCGTGAGGGGGATGTTTCGGCTGAAGATTTACCCTATGCATTTACACAGAAATCTTTATGGGCGCGGACAGCTATAGTTGCTGCGGGCCCTGTTTTTAATTTAGTACTGGCAGTGATACTTTATTGGGCTATCTTTATGCTCGGTGATACGGGCATGCGCCCTATCGTCGGTGTGGTTGAGTCTGGAACTTTGGCCGCACAGGCTGGTTTTGTTGAAGGAGAAGAGATTATCTCTGTCAATCATATAAAAACAGTCACCTGGCGAGAAACAATGGAAACCCTACTGTCATCAGCAATGGAGGCTGAAGAGGGCTTGCCTGTCGATGTGAAAACAGAGGATGGCGTTGTTGTTACCCATACACTGATCATACCCCTGGAAGTAAGCCAGGAGCCGGAACGGTTATTTACCGAACTGGGCTTAAAAGCATGGCAACCCGTGATTTCACCTGTGATAGGGCGAGTCATTGAAAGCAGCGTTGCTGCCCAGGCTGGGTTACAGGTAGGGGATGTCATTTTAGCCGCGGACGGCACTGAGTTTACTGACTGGGTTAGCTGGGTGGCCTATGTGCAGGGTCGTGCCGGGCAAATAATGAATGTTTTGATTGATCGTGATGGGCAAACACTTGCCATTGCTTTAACTCCTGAAAGCGTCATTGATAATGAGAAGATAATAGGCAAGATTGGTGTGGGTGTTCAGGTTCCGGAAGGTTTGCGTGAATCACTGATGGTTGAATACTCCTTACCGCCCTTAGAAGCACTAAAAGCCGCTTTTGAACGTACCTGGTATTATTCCGGTGCAACCTTAAAAATGATGGGTTACATGTTTGTGGGTAAAGCGTCAGTTGAAAATTTGAGTGGGCCGATTAGTATTGCTCAATATGCAGGGAAATCAGCAGAGATGGGGCTGATCTCATTTTTAAAATTTTTAGCCATTGTCAGCATTAGTTTAGGCATACTCAATTTATTACCTATCCCAGTTCTGGATGGCGGGCATTTGTTAATGTTTGCCATTGAGGCGATCAAAGGGAGTCCAGTGGCTGAAAGTGTGCAACTGATTTTTCAGCAAATTGGTATGACAGCATTGTTAGCCTTGATGGCTCTGGCAATGTTTGTGGATATAGAGCGTTTATTTCAATAATGAGCAGGCCTGGTACTGTTCAATTCTATGGATTAGTTATGAAAAAATTTATACAAACTTTATTAGTTGCCAGCTTGTTTATAGCAACTATTGTTAATGCGGAAGTAGATAAGAGTGCACTAAAAAAACAGCTGCAGAAAAACATGCCTGCTCTGACTATAGATGAGATTAGTCCTTCTGCTATAAATGGTTTGTATGAAGTTATGGCGGGTGCAAATATTTTCTATGTATCAGCCGATGGACGATATCTAATCCAGGGAAGCATGTTTGACCTGATGAATAAAAAAGATTTAACGGAAGAAAAATTAGCCATTGCCAAAGCGGCATTGATTAATTCGGTTGCTAAAGATGAGATGATCATTTTTAAAGCACCCAAGGAAAAATATGTGATCAATATCTTTACTGATATTGATTGCGGCTATTGCCGTAAACTACACTCGGAAATCGATCAATATATGGCGGCAGGTATCACCGTTCAATATTTATTTTTTCCAAGAGCGGGTAAAGATTCAGACTCTTATAAAAAAGCAGTTTCAGTCTGGTGTGCTGATGATAGGAACGCGGCTTTAACGGCTGCAAAATCAAATTCAAACCCACCTCCTGAAAAAACCTGTAAAAATCCGGTTGATGCACATATGGCCTTAGGTGATGAATTAGGCGTGCGTGGCACACCGATGATGATTACCCCAAAAGGAACTATTTATCCGGGATATATGCCTGCTAAAAAATTAGTAGAAGCACTTAGCCTGGAAAGCAAGTAAGTCGGGTAAACTTTTTATTGCGTAGCATTAAAAACGTAATCAGACAAAGATGTGCGCTGTTTTTTCGTATTCTGTATGCTACATACGGGCTTATGTTTACCCTTCAGTTCTCGTCCTTAGCCAAGGATGGGAGGTGAGCGGTTACGACTTGTATTGTGTTTTTTAAAAGACATAAAAAGCACTGCACAGAGCGACAGCACAAAGTATAATGTTTAAAATAATAATTAAATTGGAGAAATGATATGACTGATAACTGGATTGCACCTTCTATTCTTTCTGCGGATTTCGCAAAGCTAGGCGAAGAAGTAGATAACGTTTTGGCTTCAGGCGCAGACGTTGTGCATTTTGATGTAATGGACAATCACTTTGTACCTAATTTAACTATCGGGCCTTTAGTTTGTGATGCGCTCAGAAAGCATGGTGTTACAGCACCGATAGATGTGCATTTAATGGTCGAGCCTGTAGATCGCATTATTCCTGATTTTGCCAAAGCAGGTGCGAGCATGATTACCTTTCACCCTGAAGCTTCAACGCATATAGATAGAACATTGCAAATGGTGCGTGATCTTGGCTGTAAATCAGGCCTGGTATTTAACCCTGCTACCTCATTATCTTACCTTGATTATGTGATGGATAAAGTTGATATTATCTTATTAATGTCAGTTAACCCGGGCTTTGGTGGTCAATCATTTATTCCTGCTACGTTAGAAAAATTACGTGAAGCAAGAAAAAGAATTGATGACAGTGGCTATGATATTCGCCTGGAAATCGATGGCGGTGTAAAAGTTGATAATATCCGTGAAATTAAAGCAGCAGGTGCTGATATGTTTGTAGCCGGATCGGCAATTTTTAGTCAGCCGGACTATAAAACCGTTATAGATGAAATGCGTGTTGAGTTAGCAAAGGCTTAGGCTTAGTTGCGAACTTTCAATAACCGTAAAAAACTGGTTAATGTACAGCGGGGAGTAGGCTTTAGCCTACACAAGCCGTTATGCTGCTTGGCTAAAGCCAGCTCTCCAGTTTTTTCTTACATAATGTTTAGGAAGAAAAACGCATGACCCAAGATGAAAGCAAACGTAAAGCTGCAGAAGCCGCTTTACCTTATATTAAAGGCGTTTCAATATTAGGTGTAGGTACCGGTTCAACCGTTAATCACTTTATTGATTGTTTAGCGGACTTTAACCTGACAAGTGATATCAAAGGTGCTGTTTCCAGCTCAATTGCCACCACCGAAAGACTGAAAAAAATCGGTATTCCGGTGATGGAACTAAGCGAATCAGGTAATTTAGATGTTTATGTTGATGGTGCTGATGAAGTAAATCCACTAAAAGAGTTAATTAAAGGTGGTGGAGGGGCACTAACGCGCGAGAAAATAATTGCGGGTGCCAGCGAGAAATTTGTTTGTATCGTTGATGAAAGCAAAACAGTTAGGGTGTTAGGTGAGTTTCCACTACCAATTGAAGTGATTCCTATGGCACGTAGCTACGTGGCGCGTGAAATCGTTAAACTCGGCGGTCAGCCTATCTGGCGGGAAAATTATCTTACCGATAATGGCTGTGAAATTATCGATGTGCATAATATGGAAATCGCTGAGCCACTAGCATTGGAAAGACTGGTTAATAATATTGCCGGTGTTGTAACAGTTGGGATTTTTGGTGTAAGACCTGCTGATGTGGTACTGATTGCTAAAGAGTCTGGTGTAGAAACAATGTAATATTGTTTACAATGATTGACCTTAAGAAAGGGCTGGTTTGCTGATATGATCAAGCAAACTGGCCTTTTTTTATTGTAGCTAATAAAATGTAGATCACCATAGGATAACAGTTACGTAGCCCGCTACTTGCGCTACCTGCCAGTTTTCTTTGCACGACTGTGAAGCCAAAATCCAGTGCTATACTTACGGGTATTATTAAATCCTCGTTCATTACTCATATTTCATGCCGTGAATTAAATGGCGTGTTATCTAGATGAAAGAGAGGTAATATACTTTAACGTAACCGTTTACTTCTCCCTTGTGAAAGGAGGTATCTAATAAAACCTCCTCTACCCCCTCCTTAATATGGAGGAGGACTGAACGGATACTCACTAACTGCTTAAAGCATTTTAGGGTTCATATTATGTTCCAAATAACGTACCAAAATTCTTCTGCTATGAAAACAAGTTTGTATTTATTTAGTTTCCTGATGTTTTCTATCAATGTATGCTTTGCTTCTGAACTACCAACGGTAAGTAGGCTTCTTCTTGAAACACCTTTTAATACTAAACATGTAAAAAAAGTGTTGGCTGGTGAGATCGTCACTACAGATATTGTACCCGTATCAAAAACAGAACTTGCTCAAGGTGTTGCCTGTCTAGTTAAAAATACGGCCAAAACCAATCTGGATGCTATTCACAAAGAAACGTGGCTTGCACCTGAACAACATGTTTTGTCTAGCTTATTGATACCTGAACATGCTTCACTCGCTGATTTTAAAGGTATCCATTTTAATGTTCAGAATAAGAATGAGTTAGAACGATTCTTTGAAGTCAAGGCAGGTCAGGAACTGAACCTGTCTTTGTCAGAAATAAGCGCATTCGAGAAGTTGAAAGCTGAACAAAACAATCAATTACATGTGCAAAGCACAGAACTGCTAATCCATCATATGTTACTGAGTCGCTTTCAGAGATACCGCAAGCAAGGTTTAAAAGGCATATCACCCTATGCGCGAGGTAGTAGCGAGATAACTCACCCTGGAAATCAACTGAACACATCTCTGGAAGAGTCATTTGGATTGAAAGAAATATACCCACAACTGTATTATTTACTAAGGGACTATCCACAAACGACAAATGCTTCTGTCAACGAAGATTATTATTGGTATATGGTAAGTCTAGGCGACCGCCCTGCAGTTGGGTTGAGTCACCGTATACATAGCAAAATTGGCGCAGCAACTTTATTAATTGAACGGGGTTACTACATCAGCCATACCCTGGATTCAGTGCAAATTCTTGTAGGGCTAATCCCGGTACAGGAAGGTACATTATTGCTATATGTCAATCGTACCTGGACAGAAGAAATATCAGGGCTATTTGCTCGGGTAAAACGAAAAATAGCTAACAAAATCATGCGTTCTCAGATGGACCATGTCTTGAAAAATATTCAGATATGTAGAAATTTGGATTAGACGCATAATACACACCCACCCCGCCTATCTTGTTTGTCTTTTTGTCCTTCTTTTGCGTTGTAGAAAAAGTTGCGTTGCCTGCTATAGACCTATTTCTACGCCCCCGTATCAAGTACAGGGCAGGCTTTGAAGGCGAAAAAAAACCTACCCATATTGGGTAGGTTTTTATTGCGAGTTACCTGACTTGAGTTCAGATACATTAAAAAACTTTGCAAAAAATTGCTTTTAGTGAGATAAAGAAGTTGTTGGGTTTTGTGTTATTGCATTAATGTAACCGTACTTTTCATGGAACTCTGGTGTACTGTTACAACCCATTATTTTTGTTGCAAGACTTAAGGGGAATTGAAATGAAACAAAATAAATTAGCACATTATGGCTTTAAAGCATTGATTGTTATTCTTGTTATATTAGGCCAGAGTACAAATGCTTATGCCAAAAATGACCATTGCTGGGTTGATTTATACGATGATACGCAGTTTGAGGGGAATCATATTCGACTTAAAGGCCCCGTTCAATTAGCAAATCTACACAAAGTTCAGGGGAAAGACTGGGATAAAAAAGTTGAAAGTATTGTGGTTGGGCCTAAAGCTACATTGACTGTGTTTGAAAATAAAAACTATAAGCTGACCCTGTCAGAAATGGCTAATCATCCAGTTCTCATGAAATCATTGGGTATTACAACACAAGATATCCTTGAAGATTCCGAGCTGATCTTTCATGCAAACTCCAAGGTACATGGTTTTGGCGAATTTGATTTTTACCATAAAATCAGATCTTTGATGCTTAGTTGTGTTAAGTGAAAATAAATCACCAGCTTTTTCACAACATCCGTGTTCAACTGATGTTTTTAGCTTAAATACCCCACGAGACTCCAGCTAAAAGCATACAAGAGTGACGAAGTATTGCTGAGAGTTAGGGGGGGCTTTAGCGGTTTAGCAGCAGGCACTCCAATCTACCCATCCTTGTCATGTTAAAAAGATTATGGTCGGGTACTTATGTAATTGTTGTTGCAACGCCGAAGAGGGACAAAAGACCTGCAAGTTGGCAAGCCCTTGAGCACCCCCTCTATCCATATGTGTTGTAGCCTTTTGAATGGTTTCTATTGAGTAGGTTGCCAAAATAAAGACTTTATAGCGTAGCCTGTAGGTCACAGCAATCAAATGCTCTACCTCGGAAACCGATAAAATATCAGGCAATGTTTGCACTTTAGGTGCTTTGATGATTTCAATCCATTGCCAATCCTTTTTAAGTACGTATTGCCAGAAAAACTGTAAGCCATTACGATCAATTTTTACCGTGCTCCACGAATGGCTATTCACTAATCCCGCAAAATAAACTTCTAACTGTTCAGTGCTAAGCTTTTCGGGTGAACAGTCAAAGTGCTCAGCGACTCTGCGGACTGCACGTGCATAGCTATCAATGGTTGTATCACTCATTCCCCGCAACTTTAAAGTACGAAGGTGGCGATTGTATAGTTCATCAAAATGAGCTTGTTCTGTAATATTCATGGTAAACTCCAACTATCGTACTCGACAGTGAGCACATATTGGAGTGTACCCGTAAATGGGTTTTTCTGCCGCGATAGCGGCTTCGTCCAACGAGGCGGTGCGCTTGTTGTTGCGCCTTGAAGATGAGCAAAAAAAACCGCGTAATCTGGTCTGT
>JAUXBW010000106.1 GCA_030619185.1 Methyloprofundus sp. | reverse complement strand
CTTGAGTTTAAATCTTCATTTCGCTGGGATTTAGAAAAAGAAAGAGTCAATCGCGCACTGGAAACGGTTGTTTTAAAAACCCTGGCGGGTTATCTAAATAGCTCAAAAGGAGGGACTTTATTAATTGGTGTCTCTGATTCGAGCGAGATCATAGGCCTGGAAAAAGACTATCAATCCCTCAAACGTCAGGATCAGGATGGCTATGAGCAAGCAATTATTACTGCCATCTCGGCGCAGTTAGGAGCGGATCTATGCCAGTTTGTAAGAGTTCTATTTCATGTCATCGACGGTAAACATGTCTGCCGCCTGATTATTTTAGCTTCGCCACGTCCAGTGTTTTTAAATCAAGGCAATACACCTAAGTTTTATTTGCGTACCGGTGGTGGCACACGGGATTTAAATATACAGGAGGCTGTTGAGTTTATTGCCCATCGCTGGAGTCGGTAAGTCAGGAACGTGCACGACACACTTTTACATCATTAATCCTAGAAAAATCAGTTGAGCGCGGAGTTATAGTGCAAGCTATTGGTTTCACGGTGCTTTCAAAAAATCTTAGCTTCACCCGTAGGTTAAGCGGGTATTTTTTGGAAATGCTGTGGAATCAAGAGTTTGTGCTAGAAACCGTGAGCAACTGATTTTTCTAGGATTATTAAGGAACGAGAATTTAATAACATGAGCACAATGGGACGCGGATCTTTAGTCCGCCTTTTAAAATGCAGGCTAAAGACCTGCGCCCCATATTGATGATGTAAAAGTGTGTCGTGCACGTTTAAGCTGATTTTTGTGGGGATATATTAAATTCAGCGAATAGCTTCAACAGAAATGCTTTTTCGTCACAGCGGACTCGCTCGCGGATGCCATATGGGTAATGAATGACGCAAGCAGCAGAAATATCAAGACAATATTCAAGCACATCCATTTTGCGCTGCTCGGCAATCCCCGCTTCCCTGGCAACAATATTATGTAATTCTGTTAATAATTCTTGCGCAGGTCTTTGGTGCGCAAAACGATCCAGGAAATCGTTCGCATCCTCAACCGTTAGAACTTGACTCCCCGCTGCTTGATCGATATACACAATATGTTCAAGTACAAATTGGTAGAGAATTTTTAATTCCCCCGGCTGATTCTTACCATCCATCCACATCACTTCAATTAATGGAATTAGATCCAGAAAGTAAAAATCAGCTGGTTTTAAGTCAAACTCCCGAGCCAGTTGTTCAAATTGCTGTTGTTTATCCATTATCCCGTATATTTACCATAAAATAGAATCACGACAACCTCACCCGCGGATCAACCAGAGTATATGAAATATCAGTGAGCAATAAGCCAATAATATATAGCACGGATCCTAAAAAAACCATGGCTCTGACAATGGCAAAGTCCTGGCTGTTAATGGCATCTATGGTATAACTGCCCAGGCCGGGAATACTGAAAAACGACTCGGTAATCAAACTCCCCATAAACAATAGGGGCAATACCACGACAACCCCTGTCAATATTGGAATCATGGCATTTTTTAAGACATGCTTAAATAATACCTGTGTCTCAGTTAAGCCCTTTGCGCGAGCCGTACGTACATAATCCTGCTCTATTTCTTCTAAAAACAAGGTGCGATACCATCGCGCACCTGCTCCCACGCCTGAGACCACGCTAATCAACACGGGTAGGATAAGGAACTTATAGGCATTTAAGCCTGTATCATAGCCCGATATGGGCACCAGCATCAGTAGTTTCCCTACAATAAACTGACCGCCGATAATATAGAATAGAGAGGAAATAGACATAATAATGACACACAGCACAATGGTAGCAAACTCTAAATAGCTTTGCCGAAACAACACCATCATTAATGCCACCGTGATATTAACCATTAAGCCGACGACCAGAGAGGGTAAAGCAACCGCCAAACTGGGCCACATCCGCTGCTGTATATCCTGGCCTATATTTCTGCCGCTATCAGAAATACCAAAGTCAAAAGCAAAAAGGCGCAGGGATTTTTGATAAAAAATCGTGTCTTTGATCTTATCCAGTCCAGCTACTTGCGGGTTAATCAATAGCGGTAGATCATATCCACGTTGATGTTTCCAGTTATCAATCGCCTGTTCAGTGACATGTTTCTGACCTAATTGCATTCTTGCCATATCATCGGGACTATTAACCACAAAAAACAAAACAAAGGTCAGGATATTAACACCGAGTAGCAAGGGAAAAGCGTATAAAAACCGGCGCAGGATATAGTTAAACATTATTTAATCGTCTCCCTGGCTCGGCGTTGAAAACTGCGTACCGCCGGCAAGGCTAGTAAAATCACTAAGATAATCACTAAGATAATTGGCCATAAAACAGGTTGATTCCATTTTTTGCGCATTAATTTGCGTTGTTGCGGGTCGATGCGCAGGTATTTGAGCTTATTATTGGCCATTAAATTTGGCTTTAAATTATGATACCAATTATGAAATAATGAAAAACTCTTAGGGTGAAAGCCAAATATCCACGGCGCATCATGACGAATTATTTCCTGCATTTTATGACTCATAGCCAGACGAGCCGGACTATTTTCCATATTACTCATTTGCTTAAATAAGCGGTCAAATTCACTATTTTGATAATTTACCGCATTTTCTCCACCATGCTCAACCTTGCTATTCTCACCATATAATAGGAAAAAAAAGTTCTCTGGATCCGGATAATCAGCATTCCAGCCCCACATAAAAATTTGCGCATTACCGTTGAGCATTTTCTGCTGAAAACGATTGTAATCTGTTGCTCTGATAACCAGCTGTATACCTAGTTTAGCAAATTGTTTACGATACCAATTCAAACGTGCTCTATCATCAGGGCCACTGGCTGCGGTATCTAAATATAAAATCAGTGCAGCACCGGTCTTATTATCAACCCCCCCTGCGTATCCGGCTTCCTGCATCAACTGCTTAGCATCAGCTAGGGACTTGCGTCGTGGCTGCTGCCTATGCCAATCATAAACATAAGGGTTAATACCCGACTCAGTGGCACTAAAACCAAATATTTCCGGGGGAATCACGCCTTGAGCAACAACGCCACGGCCATTCATAAAAATAGAAATATATTCTTCATAATCAATGGCAATAGAGATAGCCAGACGTAATTTACGCGCTTGTTCACTCTCACCACCCACCACGGTATCCAGCATATTAAAGCCCATATAAAAAATAGAACTCGTCACCGCCGTTTGTAATTGTATGCCTTTATCTTGCATTGCCTGCGTGAGACCCAACTTTCCGCCCCCCGTAAATTGTACTGCCTGGTCAAAACTGTCTGAGGCAATCCCCGAAGCATCATAATAACCCTGTAAAAATTTATTCCAGTAGGGAATCGTCTCTTTTTCCAGCCTATAAACGGCTTTATCAATAAAGGGTAAACGCTTGCCCGCATCACGCAACAGACCCTTTTCTTTATCACCTACTTGACCTTCTGCCGGGTAAAAATCTGTATGATAATTTGGATTTTTTAACATCACCATACGTAGGTTTGGATTATTTTCCTCTAACATATAAGGCCCCGTTCCAAGAGGTTGCCAGTCCAGTGTGATATTTTTATCTATTAACGCTTGCTGGCTATAAAAGGCATCGGCTTCCCAGGGCATAGGTGCAAAAAATGGCATCGCCAGCCAATAAATAAACTGCGGATATTTACCTTTGATACGAATCTTATAGCGGTATTTATCCAGTACTTCGACACCACTAATAGCCGAGTCTTTTAACGCAGTACGCGGCTTGTCTTTTATACTCTCGGCATAATCACTCAAACCCACAATATAATGCTTCATTAGCTCTGCAATAGGCGAGGAAATCTTTGGGTGCACCAGGCGTTTAATTTGGTGTACATAATCAGCTGCGGTTAATTCACGAGTCCCGGTTTGCTCAAAATTACTGAGTGTATTAATGTCCGCTAGCTGTGTTTGCGACAAATGATGATACAGAAACTCACTCTGTTTATTCAGGGCTAAAGCGGCATGAGGCTGAAATTTGATGCCCGGCTTAAGGTCAATAATATAATCAGAAAAAGCAACTTCATCTGCCTTAGCATCCTTGTCCAATACCTTTTCAGAACTATCTAAATAGATAATTTCTGGCATTTTTGTTGCCGTTAACGGCTCCAATTCATAAGGGCGTTTTAAAAAATGATATTGAAACGGGGGCTCATATATCTGAGCAATAAAAACATATTCATTAGCACTGTATGATTTAGCGGGGTCTAAATGCCGTGGCCGTTCCGAAAACGATGAATATAAAACAGATTGAGTTCCTTCAGAATCTTCAGGATAGGGGCTATTAAGTACCTGCTCATTACAGGCAGATAAGCTTAGATAGCTTAGAATAAAAAAGAGGTTTTTAAATATTGGAGTCACTGTGTAAGGTTGTTATGATTTAAATTTTCTATCTATAGCTTCGGCAAAGCACAGTATATATCGTGCTATATTAACCAATTCTCAAGTTTTAAATCAGAATTTAGAAAGAAAATATCTTTATATATTTTAGCTTCAAATGAACTCAGCCGCAGCTACATAGCGCGACTATGCGCCTGTTATCACGCCTTGAAGGTGAACAAAAATCCTGCGCAATCTGGTTGGTGTGTATTGCGCGTTACCTTATTTCACCGAATACTGCTCCATCAGCTCATTTTGCACCCGAAAAATGTCGCCCTCTGGCTTGCACTGTACATAACTACCATCACTTTGCATAATCCATGCCTGAGAATTATCCTTTAAATAACTGTCCAGGTCATTTAATACCCGTGTTTTTAAATTCTTGTTTTCGATAGGAAAAGCAGCCTCAACACGCCTGAACATATTACGACTCATCATATCTGCACTGGCAGCATAAACTTCTGGGCTGCCACCATTTTCAAACATATAAACACGAGTATGCTCCAGAAAACGCCCTATAATTGAACGTACTTCTATATTCTCCGAAATACCTTTAATGCCCGGCCTTAATGAACAAATACCGCGCACAATAAGTCGAACTTCGACACCCACCTGAGAGGCTCGATACAGTGCCTGGATCATCTTCTCTTCTACTACAGAGTTGACCTTAAAAATCACCTTTGCCGGTTTACCCTTATTAGCACATTCGATTTCCCGTTCAATTTTAGCCATCAGGCCTTTATGCAAAGTAAAAGGTGATTGTAATAATTTATTCAGCTTGGTGACTTTACCCAGGCTGGTTAATTGTACAAAGACCTTTCTGACATCCTCACCCAGCTCTTTGTTTGCGGAAAACAAACCATAATCAGTATAAAACTGTGCTGTTTTTGGATGGTAATTCCCCGTACCTAAGTGTACATAATCTTTAAATTTCTTACTCTCTTTACGTACCACCAGGCACATTTTGGCATGTGTTTTATAACCCACTACACCATAGACAACATTAACCGCAGCATCTTGTAGCTTGGCCGCCAGCGTAATATTTGCTTTTTCATCAAAACGTGCACGTAATTCAATAACGACTGTCACTTCTTTTCCCGCCCTTGCAGCTTTTAGCAAGGCATTAATAATAGGCGAGTCCGAGCTGGTTCGATACAGCGTTTGCTTAATCGCCAATACATCGGGGTCTACTGCTGCCTGACGTATAAACTCAACCACAGGAGCAAATGATTCATAAGGGTGATGCAGTAATATATCCTGTTTTTTAATGGCTGCAAAATAATTCTTATGCCGCGACAATTGCGTAGGTATAGATGCTTTATAAGGCGTAAATTTCAGATCAGGACGATCAACCAAAGCAACGATTTCCTGTACCCGGCTCAAATTGACAGGACCATTGACTAAAAACACCTGATCATCCGTAATACCAAACCGTGCAGCTAGAAAATTAACGGTCTCTTCAGTACATTTTGTATCAATTTCCATACGTACTTCATCGCCGTAATTGCGCATCGCCAATTCACCCTCAACTGCATTCAGCAAATCATCGATCGCATCGTCATCAACATACAGATCACTATTACGCGTCACTCTGAATTGGTGACAGTGCTTAACTGTCATGCCATTAAATAGCTCTTCGACAAAAGCATGGATAATTGATGAGAGAAACACAAAATCATGCTCCCCTCCTTCTGTCTCCTCACTCGGTAACGGAATAATTCTCGGCAACGCTCTGGGTGCCTGTAATATTGCACGGCCACTATTGCGCCCAAAAGCATCTTTACCTGTTAATGAAATGATAAAGTTGAGACTTTTATTTAGAATACGTGGAAATGGATGTGCTGAATCCAGACCGACCGGGGTTAATATTGGACGTAACTCTTCGTGAAAAAATTTCTTAAGCCATTGCCTCTGTTCTTCGGTCCAGTCATCGCGGCGAATAAAGCGGATATTTTGCTCGGCTAATTCAGGGATCATCAAGTCATGCAGTACACGGTACTGCTCATTTACCAGCTTATGCGCTTTAACAGCGATCACTTTTAATTGTTCCTGTGCATTGAGTCCATCACTCGCCGTTACATGAGGATCCATCTCAGCCATTTGAATCACACTGGCGACTCTTACTTCATAAAACTCATCTAGATTAGAACAGGAGATACATAAATAATTTAAACGTTCCAATAGAGGTATATTCTCATCTTTGGCTTGTGCCAACACACGATCATTAAACTCTAAAAGACTCAGTTCCCGATTATAATAATAAGCCGGATTATCCAGGCTTAATGCTTCTTGCGTCTCTGTGTTATCTTTTGTTTCCGTCATTATCTGATCTCTTTTATGGCTAGCAAAGCCTCGGTTCCCTTGCAACCCACCTGTATGGACAGCAATTATCCTTTGCCCTGGTTTAAAAAAACCTTGTTTAATTAAATTATAGATCCCATAGAGCATTTTACCAGTATAAATAGGCTCAAGCTGAATGTTATGCGTTTGCTCAAAATGTTTGATAAAGTCTAGCAAAGCAGGGTTCACTTTAGCAAAACCACCAAAATGATAATCTAACTCAATAAGCCAGCTTTTATTCTGACAAGATTTATTTTTTAGCATCTGTTGTACATCGGAGGATAAAAATCCCGCTCCTTTTAAGGCTGAAAACCCAATGACCTGCTTTGTTTCAGGCACTGCATTAATAATACCTGCCAAGGTCGTTGCCGTTCCACATGGCACACACAGTACATCATAATCTATCTCAATCTCATTAACTAACTCGGCAACACCTGATAAAGCCAAGTTCATTGCTCCACCTTCGGGCAGCCAGTACTCACCCGCTTGCAGGCCAGGTAAAGTATTATATTCTTTATAAGTTCTTAATTGACGATATTCACTACGCAAAACAAATTCTACAGTCATTCCCCACTCAAAAAGATCGACCAAGGTAGGGTTTAATACTTTAGGTCGTTCACCCCGAATTTTCGCCTCGGTCTTTATATCTAAATTATTACCAACATAAGCCAAAGCGTGTAAATGATTAGAATACGCGCCTCCCATAGAAATAACCTTCTGGGTCTTTAGTGATAAGGCATGATCCAGAATATACTTTAGTTTACGCCACTTATTACCCGAAATAACCTCATGCAGTAAATCATCTCGCTTTAGCCAAAGCTCTATTCCCTGGTCTTGTATAAATGGCTCATCAATTTTTTCTAGTATTGAACTGCCCAGTTTTTGCTCTAGGGCAATAAGCTGCTTATTTAGCATATAGATAATTTAGTAATTCCTGAACTCTTATTTTCAGCATACATTATTTTGGGGAGTCAACTCCAAAAAATACCACTTATTTAATCAACCAGCAGTGTACTGCAATAAATTATCGAAAAAATTGTATAATTAATTTGTGATATCAGGCTAATTAGCCTATTGTAAAAAATTTGGGAGTAAATATGGAAAATACTGAAAAAAAACATTCCTGGGCTGAAATGCTGCTCACTGCTCTGGAAAGAGGTAATAAAGAAAATATCAATAAATTGATAAAAATGTATACAGAATCGGAACTTCGCTGGAAGACAGAAAGTTCTCCCGCTTTAAT
>JAUXBW010000114.1 GCA_030619185.1 Methyloprofundus sp. | reverse complement strand
TTGAAAGGGGTGTTATCTTTTTTTAGTTTACCGTAGTATCAACTTCCCACTTGCTTCTTTTTTTGCAATATCCATTAGTAGCCGTAATGCGTGATTTACAGACTCAGAATCTTTAAAGACTTCTGCTACGTCTGTTTCCAGTAAAACTACATTTGTACCTCGCTTATAAGCTTCGTGATGTTTACCTCTAATACCTTTTGAGAAGTCATATTCAGGAAGCATCTTATCTGATGTTTTCATAATTTTTTTGCTCCTTTTTTGTTGCTAACCTTGCACTAATGATCCGGATATGATTTTGCTCCTTTTCGGTATATGACACGACAAGAAGTTGCCCTTGCCCGGATTTACCAATACTAAGAAATCGATATTCGCCAATAGAATGTGCTGGATCATTAATGCTAATTTCAAGGGGGTCGCCAAATACAGTCGTTGCATCAGAGAATTTTATACCGTGTTTTTTTTGATTCCTTTCAGCTTTATTTTTGTCCCACTTAAATTCCATAAACTATTTGCTAACCTATACTTTCAAAAACTCATCATATTCAATTATCACCACTAAGTCCTTCAGGTGCTATACCCCTTCTAACCCCAAGTTTTCTTTCCACTAAGGAACGAGCTCGGAATAAGTAGAGCATCTGGCACAGGGTTTTTATTCGTATTCAAGGCGTAGAAACAGGCGCATAATCAGCTACGCAACTGCTTCTACAACGCAGAAGACGGATAAAAAGACAAGCTAGGTGCTTAAGTTATTACGTGCACATTCCTGTTAAAGATTAATTATTTTGTAGGCTAGGTTTACCCAGCCTACGGAGCTAAAATGTTTTGCCAAAACTATCCTGATAACGCGCTTTAAATTGCTCCATAGTAAAACTATGGTTCTGTGTACCATGATGCTCTATCTTGATTGACCCCAGTAAAGATGCAATACGGCCCGTTGTTGGCCAGTCATATTCATTCATAATGCCGTACAATAAACCCGCACGATAGGCATCTCCACAACCTGTTGGGTCACTTAACTGTTTAGCCTGAGCAGAGGGGATATCTATACATTCTCCCTGCGTGTAGATTTTAGAGCCTTCGCCAGCCAAAGTAATGATCAGAGCCTCAACTTGCTCGGCAATTTGCTCTAAGGTTAAACCGGTACGCTCCTGCATTAATTCAGACTCGTAATCATTAAAGGTTGCCCAGGTTGCTAAATTTAGTAATTCCAGTAACTCATCACCGCTGAACATTGGCATACCTTGCCCCGGGTCAAAGATAAAAGGAATACCCGCATCAACAAATTCCTGCGCATGCTGTTGCATACCTAATTTGCCATCTGGTGACACTATGCCTACTTCTATATCCGCACCCTGCGGAACAGAATTAACATGCGAGTCATTCATTGCTCCAGGGTGGAAAGCGGTAATCTGGTTATCATCTTCATCCGTGGTAATGTATGCCTGCCCCGTGTAATGGTCATTTAGCAGGGTAATATATTCACTAGAGATTTTGCATTGACTCAACCACTGTGCATACGGCTCAAAATCATGACCGACCGTTGCCATAATTTGAGGGTTCTCGCCCATTAACTTTAAATTGTATGCAATATTCCCTGCACATCCGCCATACTCTCTGCGAATCGCGGGCACTAAAAAAGACACATTCAACATATGCACTTTTTCAGGAAGAATATGGTTTTTAAATTTATCATGAAAAACCATAATGGTATCGTAGGCCATAGACCCACAAATCAATGCACTCATATATTATTTCCTATCTAATTAAAATTAGCGCCCAGATTAAAGCCGCAAGACATAACGATAACATAACTGCTGCTGAACCTATATCTTTTGCACGACCAGAAAGCTCATGGTGTTCAGGACCTATTCTATCAATTGCGGTTTCTACGGCTGAATTTAAGAGTTCAACCAGCAATACTGCAATAACACTACCAACCAGTAAAACTTGCTCAATCTTATTATCGGTTAACCAAAACGCCAAAGGCGCGGCCACGGTCAGTAAGAAAACCTCTTGCCTAAAAGCTTGTTCATGTTTCCAGACGGCCTTAAACCCTGCAACTGAAAAAAACAACGCATTGATAATTCGCTTTAAGCCTTTTTGGTTCTGTCCCGCCATTTCCCACAAACTCCTGTCAAGTAAAAAAAGAGTAATAATTTTTGTCTTCATACAGCTCGAAACATTATAAGCCATTGATTTATATAAGCGTATAATATTTAGCCAATTTAACAAAACTGTAATAATTACAGCCCTTTAACATCCTTTATCGCAAACTATCCACACAATTATCCACAGTTTTTGTGGATAGTTTTTAGCCTTTAAATAGGCTCCTACTGCAACTCTAGGAAATAGCATCCTCATAGTCCTCAGCATCCAAAAGTCTATCTAAATCATCGCTACTGTTTATTCTTAAGCTAAATAACCACGTATTAAACGCATCCTCATTCACCTGCTCTGGCGCATCAGCCAAACTATCATTGATAGCAATTACTTCACCTGCGACAGGACTAAATAAATCCGAGGCTGTTTTAACCGATTCAACTACCGCACATTGCTCTTCAATAGCCAATTGACGACCTACTTCAGGTAACTCGATATAGACCAGGTCACCCAATTCTTGCTGTGCAAAGTCAGTAATGCCGACTTTTACCACATTATCACCTTCTAACTTCACCCATTCATGGGTCACTGCATACTTTAATTCTTTCGGGTTTTGGCTCATGCTGGTACCACCTTTATTTTTGTAATTTTTAACGTTTCTTGTCTAAGCAGATATTTTATCCTAAATTACCCTTTTAACCTCTAATATTAAACCGAATACTTTATAATAAAATAGAATTATCGTACTCAGTCTAGCCTTGTACTGCACATATGCCTAAATTATTGCCACTACACAGCATTTTGTCCCTGCTTATTTCGCTTTGCTACTCAATTAGTTATGCTGCTGATGATGACAATAAATACTCAAGTCTACAAGCAGAATCGACTGTATACATTGATACAGCAATATTAGCCAGGACGGGCATAAAAACTCTAAAATTAGTTAATACTCAACTTAACCCGGAAATTGAAACATTTGCCGTTCGGGTCAACCTTGCTTCTTTAATCAACACCCGTAAAGAATACCTTAACGCACTAGCACAGCAGGAAACGGCAAGTATCAAACTACAACAGTCCCAAAGAAACTTCCAGCGCATAAAAAACCTGCAACGGGATCAGGCTATTTCTACCCGCAAACTGCGTGACCAGCAGACGCAGCTAAAAATTGACCAGACCCTATTTAATACAGCTCAACTACAAGTCAGTACTATTCAGTTGTATACTCAGGAAAAATGGGGCAAGGTTCTTAGTCACAGGTTTTTAAGCGATGGCGAGCCATCAGTCGATATGATGAATATTTTGACCCGGCCACTCTACCTTATTTATCACCCTGACCAAACAGCCCCTTCCAGTAAAACAATTTTCCTACAGGCTTTTGGCAGACGCGATAAAGCGCAGTCAGCCAGCTTAATTGACCATGCAGCAATACTTGATAATCACCCGCAACAGACGGGCACCCCCTATTTCTACCTAAGTGATCAAGCTGCAGAAGGCTATCATCAGCGCCTTGTCGCCTGGCTTCCATTGAAGGGAAATAAGGTAAGCGGAGTCGTCATTCCTGCATCCGCTTTAGTGTGGCACTTAGGTCAGGCTTTTGTGTATCTACAAGTTGATAACGATCAGTTTAAACGTACTGAAATCACACAGAAAAAGTTGATCTACACGAACTCTTATTTTATCCAGCATGAATTACAACCAGATGACATAGTGGTCAGCGTAGGAGCACAACTGTTATTATCAGAAGAGTTCCGCGCTCAGATTCCAGCTGAAAATGATGATGATGATGATTAATTATTTTGGAATAAATTTGTGCATTTTCCAAATAACAACTTTATAACCACACTGTAGTGCATTCCTTACCCTACTTTAGATAAACACCCTATTTTCCTATGCTTGCACACCTCGTCCGCTTTTCCATACGCTATTATGGTATTGTCATCGCCATTGCCTTGCTTATCTTAATATATGGTAGCTACCGTTTTGCCAATGCAGGCCTGGATATTTTCCCCGAATTTGCCCCTAAGCAAATTATTATTCAAACAGAATCCCCTGGCTTTTCAGCTGAACAAGTCGAAATTTTAGTCACTCAGCCTATCGAATTATCCCTTAGCGGCTTAATGGGCTTAAAGTCTATTCGTTCAGAATCTATTCAAGGGCTATCCATCATTACCGCCATATTTAATGCACAGAGTGATATTTATCGTAACCGCCAATTAGTCACCGAGCGGCTCTCAGGCCTAAGTTCACAACTTCCGCAAGGTGTACAGACTCCAACCCCGGTTCCTCTAACATCATCATCAGCAACCGTACTCACCCTTGGACTGAGTTCAGCACATAAAGACCTGATGCAACTCCGTGATCTGGTCGATACCCTGCTGGTTCCACGTTTATTATCGATACATGGCGTTGCCGATGTAAATATTTTTGGTGGTGATATCCGTCAAATTCAAATCCAGTTAGACCCGGTTAAATTACAGCACAACAATATTTCTTTTACCGAAGTCATTGCAGTCGCTGCACAAACAGGAATAATACAAGGCGCTGGGTTTATAGAGAACAGCAATCAGCGCTTTACGCTGCAGGTCACTGGCCAGGCTACTACTCCCGAGCAACTGCGCCAAATCATTATAAGATTTAGCAATACAAATACTCTACTCTTAGGAGATATTGCGCATATTCAATATGCAGCAGCTCCCCCCATTGGTGCCGCCCAGGTCATGGGAAAACCCGGTATCGTCATGATGGTGATTGGTCAATTCGATGCCAATACACTGACCGTATCCAATGCTGTAGAAAATACCTTAAAAGAATTTGAGACTTTATTTGCAGAACAGCAAATTGACTTTTACACGCACTTATTCAAACCCGCTGACTACATTAAAACCTCAGTGAGCAACCTGTCTAGCCACTTGCTTTTAGGGGGCTTGTTTGTCATCATTATTTTATATTTATTTCTATACAACCTACACACTGCTTTTATTTCCACTATTGCCATTCCTCTGTCACTCATCAGTGCAGTGCTCGTTCTACTCGAACTAAAAATAAACCTCAATATCATGGTGCTGGGCGGCCTGGCCATCGCACTGGGTGAAGTCGTTGACGATGCCATCATTGATACCGAAAACATCTTCCGCCGCCTGCGTGAGAATCGTTTATTAACTCACCCCCTACCCACTCAGCAAGTCGTTTATGATGCCTCTATGGAAGTACGTAGCTCTGTAGTGTACGCCAGCTTTATCGTCGCACTGGTATTTGTACCGCTACTCACGTTGGATGGGGTTGCCGGTCGTTTATTTGCCCCACTGGGTTATTCTTACATACTCGCTATTTTAATGTCCCTGCTAGTTGCATTAACGCTCACCCCGGCGTTGTGCTATGTATTATTAAGTAAAGGTATTCAACTCAATAGCACACCTCCTGTTATAGCCTATCTAAATCCACGATATAAGCGTTTATTAAAGTGGATTGCAGCACATTTCAAACTAGTCATTATTGCCTGCCTGATTATTTCTCTATTAGCTGTCATGCGCTTTGCTACACTGGGACATAAATTCCTGCCTGAGTTACGCGAAGGTCATTATATAGTCCATACCACCAGCATTCCGGGCACCTCATTACAAGAGTCTATACGCCAGGGCATACTTATCAGCGAGCAATTCAGAAAAATCCCGCAGATTGAATCTGTATCACAATGGACCGGCCGTGCCGAACGTGGAGCAGATACCTATGGTAGCCATTACAGTGAATATGAAGTACGCTTAAAACCGCTCTCGGGAGCAGCGCAACAGGAGGTTTTAAATCACATTCGTGAGATCCTTGCTGGTTTCCCCGGCCTCTTATATGAAGCCAATACCTTTTTAATAGAACGTGTCGATGAAACCATTTCAGGCTACACCTCGCCCGTAGTGGTTAATATTTATGGTAATGATCTAAACCTTCTGGATAAAAAAGCACAGCAAGTTGCTGCATTAATGCATTCTATTCCCGGGGCGACGGATATACAATTACGTTCACCTCCCGGCACGCCGCTTATCCGGATTCAACTAAATCAGGATAAACTAAAATTCTGGGGGGTACGGACTACAGAAGTTTTACAAACTGTTCAAGCAGCTTACGCAGGCCTGGTCGTAGGCAAACACCTACAAGGTAATCATAGTACTGATATTAGCGTCACTTTAAGTCCTGATTTACGTCAACAACCAGAACTTATAGGCCAGTTACCCATCAGAACGCTAGCGGGTAAATTGATCAATCTAAACGAACTGGTGGATATTAAACATCATGCCGGGCGCTACAATATCCTGCATCAAAATGCCCAGAGACGACAGAGTATTACCTGCAATGTGAATGGACGAGATATGGCTTCATTTATGCATGAACTTAAAACACGAGTTAACGAGGATATTGATTTTGCAGAAAACATCTATCCTGAATTTACCGGTGCTGCGGTAGAGCAGGCACAGGCCAAACAAGACTTAATATTACATGCCTTGCTTGCCAGTATCGGTGTACTCATTTTTATTTACATGGCGATCAATAATCTACGCCATGTCGGGATTGCCTTACTCAACATTCCCTTTTCACTCGTGGGTGGCATGATTGCCGTTATCTTAATGGGTGCGACGCTTTCTATTGGTTCTATTATTGGCTTTATTACCTTATTCGGTATTACTGTACGAAACAGTATTATGCTGCTTTCACATTATCAATACCTTGTTGAACAGCAGGGCTTAACGTGGAACTTAGCAACAGCCTTACAAGGTGCACAGGAACGTTTACCTTCCATACTAATGACCGCATTAGTCACAGCTCTGGCAATGGCACCTATTGCTCTGAATAGTGATAACCCCGGCTTAGAAATAATGGGGCCGATGGCTGCAATTATTATCGGCGGACTGGTGTCATCAACTGTATTGAATTTATTGCTCTTACCACTGATGTTATTAAAGTATGGGAAGTTTACAACTGATAATATTAATAAAAAACCAGAGCAGATAGGGTAGTGTCAAGATGAAATCTTGGTGAAAAAATATTAACTGATTGATTATACTGAACTTGTACCTTACCGGATCAAGATCTCTGATCATTATATTCCGCTTTAAAAAGGCACTCATTACGCATATAATCTACTCTATCAACAACAGTATCAAACAACATCAGGCTAGAACCTAAGAACCTACCCTCACCTACACTCTAAACAATTATTGACGTAGCCTACTTGTTTTTTTATTTTGAGGAAAAAAACAGGCCATAAAACCTTATTATAAGTACTGATAAAAAAGCACTTTCACAACACCGTATCCAGTTAAATTACTAGCGTTTGGGGTTTACTGCCAGCCTGCCTAAATG
>JAUXBW010000054.1 GCA_030619185.1 Methyloprofundus sp. | reverse complement strand
TGAAATCATAGGGTTCTCAACCCTATTGGGGTTTCTTGCTGCGATTTTCTTTAAAACCCTGGAATAAGGGAGATGGAAACAAATAATTATCCAATATTGCTGGTCTTTTTATCCGTCTTTAGCGGTGTAACAGCAGTTACGTAGCCAGCTATGCGCCTGTTGCTACACCACTAAAAACAAACAAAAATCCTACCCAATATCGGACAATTATTTATTTCCAGCTCCCTTATTTATCTAAAACCTACCCACATTTGCTCTCACCACAATTTAAACAAGTCATACAGCCATCCATTAACACTAAAGCTTTAGTCTGGCACTTGGTACAAAGCTGCGCCTGCTCTGGAAAATTATCACTTTCATCTGTCTGCCCTCCATGCTTAGCTTCAAACTCTTTGCGTTTTTCAGCAAGAAATTGCTTTTGGTGCGCTTCGAGTTCCATATCTTTTAACATACCAATCTGCTTCATATGCTGTTCTATGGCGTGTCCGATTTCAGCGACTAAAGAAGGCATATAAATACCACCTTTTTTAAAGTAACCGCCCTTAGGATCAAAAACGGCTTTCAGTTCTTCAACCATAAAGGTAATATCGCCACCTTTACGAAATACGGCAGAAATAACCCGGGTTAAGGCAAGTACCCATTGAAAGTGCTCCATATTTTTAGAGTTAATAAACACTTCGTAGGGACGACGCTCTTCATGTTCCGTGCCCATGTTCAAAATCATGTCATTAACCGTTATGTATAGTGCATGCTCCGATTGAGGGGTTTTAATTTTATAGGTAGAGCCAAATAACATTTCCGGGCGCAATACATGTTCATCCATACTGACAACATCTAGAGTTGCTTCTTTTTCTACGGCTGCTTGTTCATCTTCTTTAGTGACAACTTTAAAGCCTACAATTTTTTTATCTATTTTTATGGTCATTATATTTCCGCCTTAGAATTTTCCGTAGTAGCCTTCTTTTAAGGCATCAAATAAATTAGCTGCACTATGCATTTCGCCATCATATTCAATTTCTTCATTGCCTTTTAACTCCAGTACATGGCCGTCTTCCAGAGTAAATTGATAGGTGGTGTTTTCCAGATCAGATTCTTTAACTAGCACACCCTGAAAGGCTTCTGGGTTAAAACGGAAAGTTGTACAACCTTTTAAGCCCTGATCATAAGCGTACATATAGATATCCTTAAAATCTTCATAAGGATAATCGGTAGGTACATTGGCTGTTTTTGAAATGGATGAGTCTATCCATACCTGTGCTGCTGCCTGTACGTCTACATGTTGCTTAGGGGTAATGGCATCAGCCGTTATAAAGTAATCGGGCAACTGCTCATCATCTTTTTCGCTGTAAGGCATGGCTTTTTCATTAACCAGAGCACGATAGGCAAGTAATTCAAAGGAAAACACATCGATTTTTTCTTTACTCTTTTTACCTTCCCGAATCACATTGCGCGAATAATGATGCGCAAAGCTGGGTTCGATACCATTGCTGGCATTATTTGCCAAGGATAGTGAAATCGTACCCGTCGGGGCGATAGAGCTATGATGAGTGAACCGTGCGCCATGCTCGATTAATTCAGCTGCCAATTCGGGCTCTTCCTGAGCCAGTTGTTGCATATAGCGACTGTATTTAGCGTGTAGTACTTTGCCCGCGATTTCATCGCCAACTTTGTAACCATCTGTTAGCATTTCAGGGCGTTTATGTAACATAGCTCCGGTTACCGTATAACTCTGTTCAAGAGCAGGTGCTACGCCTTTTTCTTTCGCCAAAGTAAGTGCCTCTTTCCAGCCTTCTACTGCCAGGACTTTTGTTACCTCACTGGTAAAATCGAGTGACTTTGCATCACCATATTGCATACCCAACATGGTTAGGGTTGAACCTAACCCGAGATAACCCATACCATGTCGACGTTTGGATGTAATTTCCTCGCGCTGTTTTTCTAAGGGTAAGCCGTTAATTTCCACTACGTTATCTAGCATGCGGGTAAAAATATGGATAGTTTTACGGTAATCTGCCCAGTTAAAAGAGGCATTTTGGGTAAACGGTTTTTCAATAAACCGGGTCAGGTTGATAGAGCCTAGAAGGCACGAACCATAAGGCGGTAAGGGCTGTTCACCACATTGCCCTGTAACCATACCATTAAATATAACTGTGTTATGGTCTGCTTGCGTAGTATCAAAAACTGCCTCTTTACCTAGATATTCAATTTGAGAAATTTCAGATAAGTAATTCTGTTGCTTTAATAGTTGTTTATCTTTAACCCAGCTATGATATTTTTTATTTTTTTCTTCGCCTAGAAAAGCAATTTCCTGCATAAATTGCTCACGCGATTGCCCATCAATAATAAGTTCATAATCAGCTTTACAGTTATATAAGCGCTTACTTCCTTTGCCATCAGGTAATAATCGCTGTCCTGACGGACGACGTTTACGTAGTCGACAAAAAACTGCAAAATTAGCCAATAGTGCCTGTATGTCTTTTAATAACTCAGGATGTGAAGAGGCCAAACGAATCGAACAAGACTTGCTTTTGCCTGAAATATTAACAGTACCATCTGCCTGAAACAGGGCTGATAAATAGCCCTTAACACATGCTTCCGTCCCTTGCCAAATGACTTCAGGGACCTGTAATTTACTTTCCTTATTAAAGCCGTAAAATTCAAGAATACGCGCCAGAATTACAGACCGAATGATAATCATATTACGTTCTGGAACAGCTACAGCTGAGACTTGATATTGGCGTGTGCTGTGTTGTTCTAACTGTGTATCCGTTAACAATTGATTAATATACGTAACCAGCATGGGTGCAAAAGAGCGGTCATCATTCCATAAATTAATAACAGCTGCTTGCTGGTTTTTACCGCGATTGGTGAAATGTCCATCACCTGTAATAAAGCCTAATAAAGCACCGAAAATATTATCACCCTGCTGACCAAACTGCCCTTTACCAGATTGAATAAGTAATTTATCCCCTAAGTTAAGGTCTTTTAACTTGATTTTTCCATTATCTGTATAAAAATCATGCCATGCAGTTGCTTTAATTTCATATCCATCTTTGGTGGTGACGCGATAAACATCCGCTGATTTTTCGGTCATAAAAGCTGGCTTAGCAGGGCGAGTTATCGTACCCTTTTCGTTATGACCTAGAGCTCGTGTGTCGACGGTAACTTCTAACTTAGCTTGACTAGCATAGAGATCACCAATTTTCACCATACCATGTTGAGTATGCAGACGTGTATCAGCCGTAACGCACGGATTCGTCGCCCGAATATCTTCACAAAACCAGTTATTATTCATTTCATTGACTTTATCGATCAGAATAAACCCTGGCTCAGCATAATCGTAGGTTGACGACATGATAATGTCCCATAGTCGACGCGCGGGCATTGTTTTGGCAATTTTACAGGCTACCAGGCCATCGGTATTTTCAACATAGCCTACGGTGTGTGGTAAATCACGCCAGATAATAACCGAATCATCTGCGTTAGCCAGGTTATCTTCATCCCATTCTCTTTGCATCACAGGAAAAGATAGTGCCCATGATTTATCTTCTTTAACTGCTTTGACGAACTCGGCAGTTATTAATAATGATAAATTAAACTGACGCAAACGGCCGTCTTCACGCTTGGCACGAATAAAGTCAACCACATCAGGATGACCGATATCAAAGGTTGCCATTTGTGCGCCGCGCCGCCCACCTGCCGAGGATACGGTAAAGCACATTTTGTCGTAGATATCCATAAAGGATAGTGGCCCGGATGTATACGCACCCGCGCCTGAGACATAAGCATCTTTGGGTCTCAGAGTGGAAAATTCATAACCAATTCCACAGCCAGCTTTTAAGGTAAGTCCGGCCTCATGCACTTTACCCAGAATATCGTCCATAGAATCGACAATGGAACCTGAGACGGTACAGTTAATTGTCGAGGTGGCGGGTTTATGTGCGTGTGCGCCTGCATTTGAGATAATACGACCTGCTGGAATCACTCCCTGGCGTAATGCCCATAAGAATTCTTTATAGTATTTATCTTGTTTGGCTTTACCTTTTTCGACACCGGACAAGGCTTGGGCAACACGCTGATAGGTCTCATCAATACTGCCATCAATGGCTACACCTGATTTTGTTTTTAAACGATATTTTGTATCCCATATATCGGCGGATGCATCTTGCAAGGGTATATCGGTTATGGCACCGGAATCAGTACTTAACTTGGTCGTCATCTTTGTTCCTTGTCTCTGAATGTATTGTATCGACATACCCATGCCGACCTATTTAGTATGTATCCAAGCATAATTACTTTATAAATATGGCAGCCGTAAATCGTGGGCATAGTTATTTTTGAAAACGAAGTATAACACAAGATATAGTGCTTAATAGAAAATATAAGCACTATATAAGGGATTTATATTTGAAAGCGGTTACTAATCTAGCCTGCGTTGATGATCATGGTTACTCTAATACAGCACCGTGTTGGACGGATAAATAGGCAACTGTAATATATTTTAATTTGTAACTTATGCCCCGAGACTAGGCGAAGTATAGGTATCTATATATTGACATATAAAGCAATATCAACCTTATCAATCTGCTTAGGATCTAGAAATTTTTCAGCATATTGTAGATAAACCCCGCTGTTTAAAAACAGCTGGAATAGATCCGGGTCGATATGCTGGTCTTTAACCATAAAACTCATAATGCGTATGGCTTCACTCAGGGTTTTCGCTTTTTTATAGGGTCGGTCAGAAGCCGTTAGTGCTTCAAAAATATCTGCAATGGCCATTATCCTTGCGCTCATAGGCATTTCTTCGCTCGTTAAGCGTTTTGGGTAACCACTACCGTCCATTTTTTCATGGTGACTCCCGGCAATAGCAGGCACTTCAGTTAGGTGCTTAGGGTATGGCAGGTTTTCCAGCATAATGATGGTTTGCACGATATGGTCATTAATTTTAAAGCGCTCTTCCGCTGTAAGAGTGCCTCGTTCTATCCCCAGATTATACAATTCACCACGGTTATATCTGTATTCAGGCACATCAAGACGGAAGCCCCAGGGATTGTCTTCTGCCATTTTATCATTTTCATCTCGTTCGATAATATGTTCCACTTTATCGGCAAGTAAATTCTCTTTAACAGGCAGTGTTTTTTCGGGTGCCCTTTGCTTACGCTGGCTCTCCTCCCAGGAAATACCGATACTATCATCCAGCGTCCTTAACCAGGTATAGTCAGCAATTTTAGCGAGCCGTTCAAGTTTTTCGGCTGCCATAAATTCACCGCCTTGATTACATTCTGCAATAAAAGCATAGTCCTGATCCAGGCTATGTAATTCTTTATCCAGATCGACACGTAATGTCTCCGCGTTGCCACCTTTAGCGACTTGTTGCCAATAATGAATCTCAGCATCTCTTTTTAAGACTTCAAAGCGCATTCTGATTTCATGAATCCGGTCATAGATAGTTTCTAGTTTTGTGGCTTTATCAACTACGTACTCGGGTGTGGTCACCTTGCCACAATCATGTAGCCAGCTGGCAATATGCAAAGCCTCCCATTGCTCTTCATTAAGCTTAAAATCCTGAAAAGGTGAAGCATGACTGGCGCAGGCAGCTTCGGCAATCATTCTGGTTATTTCTGGCACCCGTGAGCAGTGGCCACCAGTATAAGGTGATTTGGAATCAATCGCGCCTGCAATCAGTTTAATAAAGGATTCCAATAAGGCTTTTTGGAGCATGATTAACTGGCGGCTTTCTATCGATACGGCGGCAAAGCCTGACAGTGCCTGAACAAAAGAAATATGTTTATCATTCTGTTGTTGATCCGTTTGCTCTTTGTATAACAGACATAACAAGCCGATTGCCTCTTCTTGTCTATTGCGCAAAGGCAGCATAATCATGCTGGCGGCTTGAGTGTCTAATTTAGAGAGAAAAATATTTAATTCACTGGGGTGTTCTGAAGATAGCTCAAGCACACTGCTTTGTTTTTTTTCTAGCGCAGACCCTAACTCGTTATATTCATTTAAATATACAATGGGAATATCATCCGGATGTTGAATATCCAGGTTAGCCATCTGAATGAACCGGGGATCCAAAGTGTTTTCTTTGTCGTTAAATAGATAAGTGACGGCACCATCTGCAGCACTTATTTGCATGGTTTGCTGGGTAATTCTTTGTAATAAAGCATCAAGATTCTTTTCATCAGCCAACGCATGAATTAAAGATAAAAACTGGCTGATAGTACCTTTCATCATACTCATTGCGGTAGCAAGCTCTTCAACTTCTGCAATGATAGAGTGGGTTTTCACCGGGCTAGAAAAATCAAAATGACTAATTAACCCTGCTTCGGCCGCCAGGCGACGTAGCGGGCTGGATATTTTACGCGCAAATAGCCAGACGATAGGAATGGTAAGCAAAATGATAATGGCTGTTATCAGTAGTGATTGCTGACGAATTTTGATGGCCGAACTTAAGAGTTCCTTTTCGGGTGAGACCATTAATACAAAAAAACTACTGCCTTCGGTAACTTGCATTTCACGAACCCCACCCAACCAGGTCTCACCATTAAACTCGAAGTTAAGGGATTGGCTTTCAAGTGTTAAATCCTGGCTTAAAAATGCCAGCACATCGCTTCCTAACTCAGGTAGCCTGGCCATTCTGAATTGACCCTCACTATTTTTAATCAGCAGGCGATTGATGTCTGTGTAGATTAAGGCTGCACCATCCTTTTGGAATACCACCGTTCTTGATCTCGGCGTGGATTTTTGGTGAACCAAAGTATTAGATAGGCGATCAAGTGTCACATCTGCGGCAACGACTATACCTTTATAGGCTGTGCGGGTGGTTAACGTGACACCCACCTTACCTGAAAAATGAAATAAGTAGGGTTGTGTCGTCGCTGGCTCATCATATTCTAGTGCCAGTTTATACCAGGGGCGTTCGCGCGGATCGTAGCTAGTTTCTATAGCGGCATCTCGGGAGATTTCTTTTAAGGCATTATCATAGAATAAGCGTAATAGTGTACGTTTCCCCAGCTCATCCGCAAGAATATTATCGAGAATATAACTTGTCCCCTGAGGGGCGGAAAATGCTTTTTGTGTCGTTTCAGACTTAACCGGACGGATAATAAAGAAGTTTCCATCAGGGTAGCCTATTTGTATCGCTGCCAGATTTGTATCGTTCTCCAGTACGCTACTTAGCACTCTTAATACCTTAGGCTCAAGTAAAAAATCTTGCTTCTCTATAGGCAACTCTGCTACATAGTTTATCGCCTGTTTGACAGACTTACGCATCGCACTGAACTCCAGTGCGATTTGGGTATTAACCTGATCGAATACCTGGTCACCCGAAGCAATAAGAATTTCTGAGGTTTTTTTGTAGTTTTGCCAGCTTAAGATGCCACCAAACACTATAATTAAGGTAATAAATAAAGAGCTGGTGGTAAAATGAAGTGAATAAGTAGTGTTTTTTTTTGCTTGCATAATAGTTGTCATCTATTAGGAGGTAACCGTTCACTTCCCCCCTTGTGAAAGGGGAGATTATCTAATAAAACCTCCCCTAACCTCTCCTTGCTAAGGAGGGGGACTGTGAACGGTTACATTAATTGCGGAGTTCCCTAAAAAGCCATCAGCAAAGATGGGACACTCATTACCCTACCTCGTTTACTTCAATATACTTCAGCCACTGTTGTGCTGATTTTTTAGTTTTACGGTAGCGTGATGCATGCTTAAATGCTTTTTCTGCTGACTTTAATTGTCCAGCCTCATAATAGCTCATACCAAGCAAAATATAGGCTTCCCCGGTTTGTTTTAAGCTACCTTTTTTGATGGCTTTGTTAATAGCTGTTATCGCAGCTTGCCATAGTTCCTGTTCGACATGAATTCGCCCAAGTTGTAGGTACAGGTCACCTTTGTGGTTTAATGCAGAGGCTTTTTCCAGAGCATTAATTGCCTTTTTATACTCTCTGGCACTCGTCCATGCGCTAGCAAGTGACTCCCAGTTAGCCGAGGTCTGTTTTACATGTTGAGTCGCTAGCTCTTGACTTAATAACAAAGCACCCTGATAGGGCTGTTTTTTATACAGAAATAAATTAAATAATTGTAAAATTTCAGATTCAGTAGTAAGAAAGCCTTTTTTATAGGTCAAATGTTTTATTGTTAAGGCATTGGCATATTGCTGTATCTGTTGATAAATTGCCGCTAATTGTTGCCAATATTCTTTTTTTTCTGGATTCATAGCGATCAATCGGCGCAAAATCCTTGCGGCATCAGAATATTCCTCCAGTTCATAATACAAAACCAGGTTCATCTGTAACCAGTTTTCTCTGGGCTTTTGAGAGTGCTTGATAACATATTCTATATAGGGCAAAGCTTTACGATACTGTTTCAATTGTGCGTAAGCATTGGCTAGCAAAATCCGGACTTGCTTTTCTTTTGTATCTGGGTGCTTTTTTAGCCAGGGTTCCAGTTTATCAATCGCTTTTTGATACTGTTCCGTTGCCATATACAACTGGCCTAGATTAAGCAAGGCTTCCTGCTGTTGTACTTCAGTCAAAGCTCCCGTTGCCAGGGCTTGTTCTAAAGTAGACGCGGCTTTCAGGTACTGGTTTTCTAGCGCATAAACAGAGGCCAGGCTGCGTAGCGTAATAGCCTGCTCATAACTATTCTTGTCTACATCCGCTAATATTTTTTGTAATTTCAGGCGAGCTTTAGAATATTTTTGCTGGCCTATGAATCTCTCTGCTTTGCTAAGTTGCTTATAGACCCAGGGGGGAATGGCAGGAGGCTTTTTATCCTCAGCATAAACCGAGGGTGAGAAACAACAAAGGCTGAGACTTATCAGCCCAATTTTTAAGCCATTCCTAAAGTTTTTTTTCATCGGGATAGTTTAAATTCTAAAGTTTGCACTGCCCGCTGCTCATACGCTTCTCCAGCAATGATTTGCGGCTTGAACTTCCAGCGCTTTATTGCTTTTAATGCGGCACTATTAAAGATGGAGCCTGGCTTTGAGGCGACAACTACTGCGTCTTTTACTGTGCCTTCTTTGGTAATGGTAAATTCCACTTTAACCCAGCCTTGAATGCGGCGGTTTGCTGCACGCATAGGATAGGTGGGTGGAATCCTGACCAAAGGCATAATATTGGTGCTGATTTTGCCAGTGCCCACCTGTAAGCCGGTTAAAACAGAACCACTAAAGCTACTGTTTTGCAGAGGAATATCCAGGTTAGGCATATCCATAACAGGCACAGCGGTTTTAGTTATTTTTGCACTACGTGTCTGTAGCCTGGGTTGTACCGGGCGCTCTTTAGGCTTGGGCTTTTCGGGTACCAGACGCTCTTTGCTATGAATTTTTGAATCGCGCTTTAAACGTATAAATTCAGTCATGCGCTGATTATCAGTTTTTTTAAAGCCCCGTTGATTATTACTAATCATATATTGCATAGACCAGAATAAGGCTAAAGCTATGGCGATTCCCGAAAAGAGTGAGAGTACAATACGGATCACTTTGATTCTGACTCGGTTGCAATGGCAGGGCTCATAATACCTGCTAAGCGTATCTGATCAATTACTTGTACTAAGGCCTGTGTTTTTGTGTCTCTGTCTGCGGCAATAATAACTGAGCCTAGCGGATTTTCCATATGTAAACGAGAGACATTCGCACGTACCGCTCGAAAATCGACCAGACGCTTATCTATCCAGACATCACCATTGGCTTTAATGCCGACAATAATATTAACCTGTGCTTTAGTAACACCTGTTTTCGCACTGGGTCGGTTTACATCAATCCCGGACTCTTTGATAAATGAGGTGGTGACAATAAAGAAAATAAGCATGATAAACACGATATCCAGCATGGGAGTCATATCTATATCGGCATTTTGCTCGGATGAGGAACGATTAGCTCTGCGGCGCATAGTTTTTTAGCTCAATAATGTACAGTTGTAAAGCGGACTTTAGTCCGCTTTAAGTTAAATAGGTGAGTTAGTTACGGATCGGTAGAGCTTCTTTTTGCGGCTCGTAAGAGCTCATTAAATCAATAGCTTATGATGCTGAAATTCGCTGAGTAGTTACGATAATATAAAGCTTATGGAGCAGTTTCTTTTTTAATTTAATGATATTTTAATAAATCTGCAAGATGATGGGA
>JAUXBW010000140.1 GCA_030619185.1 Methyloprofundus sp. | reverse complement strand
TAATTGTGTAATTTTTGTCATAGTGTAAACTCCAATAGAGAATATGCAGAAGCGGTCTTTAACCGCGAAAAAGCATATCATTCGCGGCTAAAAACGCTCCTACAGTATTTCAAAATACTTATAAAACCTCTAAACTGGCATAGGACAACATCAACCATTTCATTCCAGCTGTCGCAAAATTAATCTGCACTCTTTCCTGTGCACCCTCGCCATCCACTTGCAAAACCACGCCTTCACCAAACTTTTTGTGCCTCACCCTTTGCCCCAGTTGATAGCGTCCGCTAGTACCGATTGCCGCGCCTCTGGATGGTTTTATACTAGTTACAGGCTTACTGATACTCGCGCGTACACGAATCTCCTGCAATTGCTCAGCTGGAATTTCTTTTAAAAATCGCGAAGGTCGTGGGTAATTTTCTTTACCGTATAAACGTCTGGACTCTGCATAACTGATATATAACAACTTCATCGCACGAGTCATACCGACATAGCATAAGCGTCGCTCTTCTTCTAGGCGAGCAATATCGTCAACTGACTGTTGCGAAGGGAACAAGCCCTCTTCTAGTCCAACCATAAAAACCAGAGGAAATTCCAGGCCTTTGGCCGAGTGCAACGTCATTAATTGCACACAATCTTCAAAATCATCGGCCTGCGCATCTCCTGATTCTAATGCGGCATGAGCTAAAAACAAATCTAACTCTGTAAAGTTTTCTTCATTTTCTTCATCATAATCAAACTGGCGGGCGGCATTGACCAATTCTTCCAGATTTTCTACCCGTGCCTCACCTTTATCCCCTTTCTCTTTTTTATGGTATTCAATCAAACCACTTTTCTCAATAACCTGCTTAACCTGCTCATAAAGTTCCAGTTCGCTCCTCTGTTCACCCAGACCATTAATCAACTGCACAAAGCCCTTTAAGGCATTTTCTGCGCGTGGCGTAAAATGCCCCGTTTTCATTAATTCCAGCATAGCTAACCATAAACTGATCTGTCTTTCTCTGGCAAATTTTCGTATATCATCCAGTGTCTTCGCACCCACACCGCGCGTCGGTGTATTTATAATGCGCTCAAAAGCCGAGTCATTATCCTTATGCATCATCAGAAACAGATAAGCTAAGGCATTTTTAATTTCCATCCGGTCAAAAAAGCGTAACCCACCATAAACACGATAAGGTGTCCCTGTTGCCATCAGCTTTTCTTCAAACTGCCGTGATTGTGCATTAGAACGATATAAAATAGCGATGTCAGAACGTAAATTACCCTCGGCAACCCATTTGCGAATACGCTCTACCACGAAGTAGGCCTCATCCTGCTCATTAAAAGCGGTATACAAAGAAATCAAATCACCATCGCCGCCCTCGGTTCTAAGTTCTTTGCCCATACGCCCTTCATTACAGGCTATTAAAGCATTAGATGCTTTAAGAATATTCCCCGTTGAGCGATAGTTCTGTTCCAAACGAATCAGTAAATGATTGGGGTAATGCTTTTGAAAATTGAACATATTTTCAATCTTCGCCCCGCGCCAGCCATAAATAGACTGATCATCATCACCCACGACAAATAAATTATCCTGCCCTTCTGTTAATAAACGCAACCAGGCATATTGAACGGTATTAGTGTCCTGAAATTCATCTACATGTACTTGTTTAAAGCGTGCTCGGTAAAATTCTAATAATTCAGCATTATCACGCAGCGTTTCATGTGCTTTTAAGAGCAACTCAGCAAAATCAACCAGTCCAGAGCGATGACATAAGTCTTCATAGGCACGATAAATTTCCAGCATTTTTTGCTGATAAAGATCCCCACTCTCCTTTATATGACTGGCACGGATACCTTCATCCTTTTGTGCATTAATAAACCAGACTACTTGCTTGGGTGGCCAGCGATTATCATCAATATTCATGGCTTTCATCAGGCGTTTTATTAGACGCAACTGATCATCTGAGTCAATAACCTGAAAAGTATCAGGTAATTTTGCTTCTTTATTATGCTGGCGTAATAAACGGTGCGCCAGTCCATGAAAGGTACCAATCCACATCGAACGAGCAGAAATATTCAGCAAGTCTTCAACCCGGGTACGCATTTCTTTTGCCGCTTTATTGGTAAAGGTCACTGCCAGAATATTATGCGGTGAAATCTGCTCAATTTTGATTAACCAGGCAATACGATGTACCAGCACGCGGGTTTTTCCGCTGCCTGCACCCGCTAAAACCAGCATTGAACGGGAAGGTGCCGAGACTGCTTCACGCTGTGCATCATTTAAAGAATCAATAATTGCCGTTACATCCATTTCTTAACCCATTTGAACTTGTCTAAAGGCATCCTATAGAGTCTGGTTTTAATCCGCCACTCCGAAAAGTTTATTATAAAGCGAGCTAAATCCGAGCCCTACAGTGCGCTATGAGGTATCTGAAGAATCACTCTTGATAAGGTGATAAACAAAAACAATATTATACCTGAACAGGAAAGTGACTTTATTATAGTACCTGACATTTACAGCTTTTTTTCACCTGATGCTTGCACATTTCTATTAGGCCTGTATATTTGAAATGGTTAAATCATTAACTTTTAGTCTTCTTAAATATAATTAAAATAAAAAAGGTAAAACCATGAACTTTGATTTTAAACGCATGCTTAAATTTGAAATTAACGTCGGCGACAAAGAAAAAAAGATACGTCTTTATGCCGGCTGTGCCGCATTATTTATCTCTCTATTTTTAGCATCCATACCTTTATTACTTATTGGTTTGATATTAGTCGCAACAGGCTATACAGCCTGGTGCCCTGTATATTCAGGCCTGGAAAAAACCACTGTAGAATAAAACATTCAATACGCCCGGTTGGATGCATAATGGTTAATAATGCATCCAACTTAAGCCCCCCTACAACAGTCATTTAACATTTATTATTTTGTCTAAGAAGTAGATTGAAACATCGGCATTGGGTCACATAATCACTCGCTACAGAACACAGTGACAGTGCGCTACCGTACGAAATTTTAATGATAAGAGTGATAAGGTAATTGTTTACGGGTACTTATTTTATCAACAAGACGAGCACGCATTAACCACATACACTTCGTACAACTACGGATGCACTGTTATTGCAAGATTTCTTGTCGAGAGCAAGACATGAATAGCTATCTAAGCTATATTCTTTACACACGGAGATTAGTAATGTACAAAAAAATAACGGACTACCTTCATGAAGGCCTATGGCAACAAAAAGCCAACACAGAACAGAAAAATTTCAAAACATTACTAATACCATATTTAAAAATATTCACCCTCTCTGCGCAGAGCTTTATTAAAGACCATGGTTCCCTGAGAGCCTCAGCATTAACTCTGTATACGCTTTTGTCGATAGTACCTGTTATTGCCATGTTATTTGGTATAGCCAAAGGATTTGGCTTTGATCAACTGTTAGAACAGCAACTCCTGGATCAATCTTCCGAACAAAGCGCCCTTATCGGAAAGCTACTTGAAATGGCGAAACAAATGCTAGCCTCGACTAAAGGCGGTGTAGTCGCCGGGTTCGGGGTGGCAATCTTGTTCTGGTCAGTGCTTAAAGTTATTAGTAATATTGAGGAGTCATTTAACCATATCTGGAAAGTACAAAAATCACGACCCATAGGACGTAAATTAAGTGATTACCTATCCGTCATGTTACTTGCTCCCCTATTATTGATTGCCGCCAGCAGCATTAGTATCTTTGTGCAAACCCAATTAACATCGATCATTAATGCCATCGCCTTACCAGGCACCATCTTTGCATTAAAGCTACTCAGCTATATCCCGATAATCATTTTATGGGGTCTATTTAGCTTTGTTTTGATTTTCATGCCGAATACCTCTGTGAGCTACCGCTCAGGCATATTTGCCGGCATTATTTCAGGAACTATCTACTATATAGGGCAGTCCTTATATGTCTCACTACAAGTTGGAGTCAGTAGTTACAATGCAATTTATGGTAGCTTTGCCGCCCTGCCCTTATTTCTAGTATGGTTACAGATCGCCTGGATTATTGTACTATTTGGCTCAGAACTTTCCTATTTCCATCAAAATTTAGCTTTATATCAATATAATCAGCATATAAAAAATCTCAATTTCTCATCCAGAATCTCACTTGCCCAACAAATAATGCACACAGTTATAGATCGGTTCAAACAAGTTGATTCCCCCCCCTACTCAGCTGAAGAACTCAGCATCCAATTACACCTACCTATTTCGATAGTAAACCCGATAATAAAAGATCTCGACGATTCTCAGCTATTGTCAAAATTAAGTCCACCTGATGAGAATGGCTCGACACAACAATATCAACCAGCACGGGATATAAACTTACTCAATGACAACACTATTGCAGAAGCACTTAATAATAATGGAGAATCCTACACATTGGAACATAATCTGACCTAAGACGCGCACGGAATAATAACGCAGGATTTATATTCGCCTTCAAAGCCTGCCCTGTACTTGATACGGGGGCGTAGAAACAGGCACATTGCCCCTTTTTCCAGAGTTTTATTCAGGATTACTTTAAGCTTTCATTTTGATAACTGTGCTGCATGTAAACACCCGGAAAAATTGTTCTCTACCATCAATATCACCTCCTTATCCAATTTGTCGGCATGAGCTTGTTTATTAAGTTCAGACATTATGCTTTGCGGAGAAAACTCATCTCGGTAGGGTCTGCTTTGAGTCAAAGCCTGAAAAACATCGGAGACAGCAATAATTCTCGCCTCAATTGCAAGATTTTGTTTATCATTGTGGTATGGATAACCACTACCATCGATACGCTCATGATGATATGCAACCCAGTTTGCAACCTCTTCAAACCCTGTGATATTTTTTAAAATATCATAGCTATCAAAGCTATGCCTCTTAATGATTAAATATTCTGTCCGGGTTAATTTATCAGGTTTATCCAAAATTGCATCAGGCACTCGTAACATACCTAAGTCATGCAGTAGACCCGTTAATTCCAGTTTGTCACAACTATGTTCAGAAAGATTAAATAACTCCCCAAGGTATCTAGCTAAAGTTGCGACACCAACAGAGTGCTGTGCCGTAAAAGTACTTTTTGCATCTACAATATGAGAGAAAATCAGGACGATCTCTTTTAAATCCTGGAAATCAATCTCCTGAGTTGAGCCATGTTGAATCCAGGATGAGGCATAGCCAGAATTTTGCGCTTGCTCCATGGATAACCAGAACGCTTCAGAGGCTGATATTTTCAAAAATATGTCAACTAGATCGTGATGAAACCAGCGCCCGGCTTTTGCTTTTATTTTTCTTCTGATTTGATCCATACTGGCAAGGATATTAGAATCACTATCCAATCCTTTTAATGCGAGAATATCAATTCGGTCAGCCATATAAATACAATTGGCACCAAATTTCACGACTTCAGATAAATCCAGGCCTAGCAATTCTGACCAGGGTGTATGATGATACAAAATATAATCAGCCAAATTGGCTAGCTGTGGCCTTTTTTGTAATAAATCTGCTCCCTTATCACAATGATTCGCAATATTCTTACCTTCAAAGTTCGTTAACCTTGTATGTATTGCGGTATTGGAAACACCACAATCATGCAATATAGCAGCAAGAAACAAGTTATCCAGGCGTTTGTTTTCCCATAAAAGTGCTTTACCACACGCAGCCGCAATATAAGCAACGCGCTTACCATGATAAATTTGATCAACACCGACTAAATCGAGTGCATCGGATAATGAGAAAATAACTTCGTGAAGATTAAGATTAAATTTTGACATATCAATTATTCTTAAGAGGAGATGTATTATACTTCACGCGACGACCATACGAGTATATACCCACAATACATTCATCTCAGGCACGCCCTGCATCCGTCTCAACCACACACAAAACCCTGCTCCGTTAAGACTACCACAAATAGCTGGACGGCTTTTCGGAATGCAACCCTTTGCCTCCCTCGCGCGCTGCTAGCGCACTTCGGATCAGAGAATTGTCCTCTGTCGGGTGTGGGGAACACCCAGCTTGATTGCCTGCTCACGCTCTTCTTTTCGGTTCATCTCCACGGGTGTGGGGAACACTCACGCTGAAAATCCTGGAAACGGAGCCTTAGC
>JAUXBW010000084.1 GCA_030619185.1 Methyloprofundus sp. | reverse complement strand
GTCATCCAGCCTAGGCCTTGTACAACCGCGCCTTCTATCTGCCCCCGGTCTATTTCTGGTGCCAGACTCTGACCTATATCATGAATAATGCACACACTGTCAAGCCGATAACGCCCGCGCAGACAATCTACTGTCACTTCAACCGCTGCACAGCCATAAACATGATACGCAAACGGTTCACCCTTTTCAGCTTTCAGGTTAAAGCTCAAGTGTGGCGTGGCATAATGTGCTTGAGCGGATAAGGCACAACGCGCCATATAGGCCTGTGTAATAAGTGTTTGCCAATCGAGATTGCTGGCTTTTCCGGCTATATAAACGCGCTCATTGCTGAAACTGATACACCCAGGATCAGCCACTAGAATTTCTGCCGCCAGTTGCTTTAAGCGTTGCATAATTTGCTCGCAGGCAATACGTATCGCCTGCCCATTCAGGTCCGCACCAGTGCTTGCAGAAGTTGGTGACATATTGGCAATTCGCGTGGTATTGGTGCTTTCTAGTTTTATGCGTTCAGGGTCGATTGCAAAGAGCTGGGCCGCAATATTGCATAATTTGACGTTGACTCCCTGCCCCATTTCTACTGCACCACAACTAATACTGACACTGCCATCATTATAAATATGCACTAAAGCATCCGCCTGATTGAGAAAAAAAGCATTAAAGGCAATACCAAAGCACACTGGCATGATTGCCAGTGCCTTTTTTTCTAACTTATGAGACTTATTAAACGACTCAATCTGCTGCTGCCGCTGTTGCAAAGCAAAGTCCTGATGTAACTGCTGCCAGCTGATATTGCTATGATTCTCTTTAGCTACCATACCATAGGGAAAAATATCGCCATCCTGCATTAGATTCTGCTGCTGAATATAAGAGGCATCAACCTGCATTTGCTGTGCCGCTTTAAAAATGGCACATTCCAGAATAAACATCGCCTGAGGTGCGCCAAAACCGCGAAATGCAGTATTAGGAGGCAGATTAGTACGACAACTCATCGCATTAGCGCGAATATTGGCAATATAATAACTATTACTGGCATGTAATAAGGAGCGTTCCAGAATAGACAGAGACAAATCAGCCAGTGCTCCGGCATTCTGATAATAAGACACTTCATAAGCCAGAATCTTACCCGCCTTAGTGAGACCCAGCTTAAAATCGGCACTATAAGGATGCCGTTTACCCGTAAAGCGCATATCTTCGCTACGACTTAGCGCAATTTTTACGGGTTGTTGCGTTTTGCTAGCAGCTAAGGCCACCATAACGGCCCAGGGCGTTGCCTGCTCTTCCTTGCCACCAAACCCACCCCCCAAACGCAACACATCAACTTCTATTTTATGCATCGCACACTTTAAAACCCGTGCGATGATACGCTGCACCATACCGGGCGACTGAGTTGCAGAGATGATTTTTAATTGTGCATTTTCCAGGGGGTATGCAATCGCCGTTTGGGTTTCCAGATAAACATGTTCCTGTGCACCTGTATCTGCGCTGTCTTCCACAAGCACATCACAAGTCTGCCAGCGCAAGTCAACATCACCCAGCGAAAAACTGCGTGGTGGTGAAATATACATACCCCGTCGATCCGCCTCTCTTGCATCAAAAACAGCGGTTAATTCCTGATACTCAACAACGCATAATGCTGCAGCCTGTCGCGCTATTTTAGCGGTAGTAGCCAGCATAATAGCAATAGGCTGGCCCTGATAAACAACCTCACCGTCAGCCAGTAAAACTTCATCGGGGGCAATATTACCGATTTGATTAATCCCGGGAATATCACTAGCTGTCAAAATTTTAATAAGCCCAGGCAGGGCTAATGCTGCTTTAAAATCAATTGCTTTGATTTCTCCATGGGCGATAGTAGAAACCAGCGGGAATGCATGTAAGGTATCGTCCGTGAGTGGCAGGTCATCTATAAACAGGGCTTTGCCTTGCGCATGGAGTTCACTATCCTGATTCATAGAAAATCCTCCCAGCTCACATAGTCAGGCAATAACTTAAGCCAGTGAGCAATTAATAACTGCCTGACTAAGAGACGTTTATATTTAGCACTCCCGCGTATATCGGAAAGTGGTGAAATTTCTGTCTGAGCAATATCTAAGGCTTGTTGCAACAAGAGGCTTGTTATCTTTTTATCAGCCAAAAAAGCACAGGTCTTTTCTAAATAAAGCGGAATAGCAGCAACACCCCCGACGGCGATATGAATCTGTTTAAAGCTGGTTTCATGCAGCATCAGACTCATTGCAGAATTAACACTGGCAATATCCAGGTGAGTACGTTTGCTTACTTTTTCAAAGCTTATTCGTAATGGCTGTTCAGGGCAATGAAAGCAGATATTGCTAATTAATTCATCTGCCTGCAAATCAAGCTGTTTGTAGCTGTTAAAAAAGTTTCGCAGGGCTAGCTTACGTTTTGTTGTCGGTGAACAGAGGGCAAGCTCGGCATCCAGTGCCAGAAAGAAAACACTTAAATCACCGATAGGTGAGGCATTGGCAATATTACCGCCAATACTTGCTTGCTGGCGTATCGGCAAAGAGCAAATCAACTTAAAATCATCGACTATTTGCGGATATAGGGCCTGCATGTACTCAGACTGTCTTAAGGTTTCAATACGTGTTGTCGCGGAAATAATACACTGTTGTTGTTCAATAAAAATACTTTCAGGCTGCTTGATAAAAGACAGATTTTGCCAGGCAAGTTGCTCTGCCTGTTGCACAAATAAATCTGTTCCGCCTGCTACCTGGATTGCAGTATGTTCCGTTAAACACACTTGCTCTGGCAATGCCGCTAAGCGTTGTGGAATATCGGCAAAATAAGCGGGCAGAATACCCCATTGTATTAAATTAGCTACCCGCTCAGCAGGCCTAGACTGGCTAAGGTCAAAGCTTTGACATATTTTCTTAAGGGCGCGTTTAATACCCGCATATCCGGTACAACGACAAAGATTAGCACTCACTGCATCCTGCGCTAATACTCTTGATGAATTTGGTGCATTAAGTAAATAGGCGGTTATTGCCATCAATAAGCCAGAAGTACAAAAACCGCACTGAATGGCTCCCTGTTGCACGAGAATTTGCTGCACTGGATTTAATTGGCTCCCATTAAGCCCCTCAATACTGACGATATGCCGCCCATGCACCAAACCTATAGGCAGCAGACAACTATTTACAGGCTGATAATGCATAATGCCATTAATAAACTGCCCTGACAGTACCAGACAAGCACCGCAATCACCTTCCCGGCAAGCCTCTCGGGTGCCGGTTAGTTTTTGCTCTGTACGCAGGAAATCAAGTAAAACCATTCCTGCGCTTAAACCCTGCGTAATGCTCTGTTCATTTAATAAAAATTCTGCCATATACACCATTCTATAAAATCGTTTATAAAGCGCAGATCATCCAACGGCCAAAGCATTCACCAATACATCCTGATAATAGCGTATCCGATCGATATACTTTACCGGTTCGGTACCTCTGGCATAGCCATATTTTAGTTTTTTGTAATATTTTTTTTGACTTAATAAAGGTAATACTTCTTTTATGTCATGCCAGGTGCTGGGACTTTTACCTAAATCTCTGGCCAGTTTTCTGGCATCCAGTAAATGAGCAAAACCTACATTATATGCAGCCAGAGCGAACCAGATACGATCTTCTGCTGCAACATCCTCAGGTATTCTTTTGAGCATATGCTGCAGGTATTTTGCGCCACCTTGAATACTTTGCCTGGGATCCGTACGTTTTTTTATCCCCATAGACTTGGCCGTTGTCTGAGTTAGCATCATCAGCCCTCTCACTCCCGTGTGGCTACGTGCACCCGCATTCCAGTGGGATTCCTGATAAGACTGAGCGGCTAGTAAGGTCCAGGGGAATTGATATTGCTCAGCCACTTCTTTAAAAGCTGTTTCATACTTTGGCAGTCGTGTTTTAATTCTGTTTAAATAAACATGATTATTATAAAAATCAAATATATCAACATAGCCATAATAGCGTTCATTGATAATATTCAAAGTTGCATTGTTTTCATTTTTTGCAAACCAATCGGAGACATATTGCTTGAAAGCTGCTGATTTCCGAGGCAACACCCATGCCAGGCTCTGCTGTTCCGAGAAGGGAAAAGCTTCTTTTAAAGCGGGGTAATAGCGACGGTTCAAAGAAAAAATATTTGAATCCACGACCGTACAATCTACTTCTTTGTTAATCATTTTTTCCAGCACTTGTTCAGTCGATAATTCACCTGTCGTTTCCCACTGTAATTCAGGGTGGCTTTTTTGCTGCTCCAGTAATGCTTCTTGATAGCTACTTTCAGCAATAATCAATATTGATCTGCTCAGTAAATCATTAATGTCTTTGGGTAGTCTGGTCTGGCGATGACAGACAACTTGTTGCTGCACCGTTTTATAATCAGGGCCAAAAAGATAACTCTGTTCACGTACATCAGTTCGAGTTAATCCTGCTGCTGCAATATGACCATCACCTTTATTGATGGCACTAAGCATCTCTTCAATATTATCTGCTATCTTATATTCCACTTCGACACCCAGAGATTCGGCCAGAGCTTTAGTCAAGTCATATTCAAACCCTGTAGGCGCATCATCCGGCCCCAGGTAGTAAGTCGTTGCTGAGTTAAGCGTCAATACGATTAATTTACCCTGTCGACGTATATCATTTATAACTGGATCAGTTTCGCTACAACTAATAAGTACGCAAGCTGCGCACGTAATAAATACCAAGCTTTGAATTAATCTAGTCATCTTTGTCTATTTTTTGATAAAAGAAGAGTCTTACACTGCTGATAATAGCAAAGATTGTTTATAATGTTTAAATTGTTATTTATTCCTTGCTCGCTAAAGGGCAAGGGATAAATAATTACCCTGAAGTATGCGTTCTAAATTTTAACAAGGGAGCTTGCAGAATACAGGGAGGATAGCGCACCCTTTTTCCCGTATTCCACAAGACCCAGGGGGAATAGCACCTTGAGCTCTAGCTTCACCAAAACCTATAAAAACTCGATGAAAAAACAGCTTCCAATCGGCCCGATCATGATTGATATAACGGGTACAACACTCAGTCACTATGATAAGGAGAAAATAGCCCACCCCAATACAGGGGCTATTATTTTATTTGCACGCAACTTTGAATCTCCCGAACAGGTCGCTGAATTAAATCAGCAAATTAAAACAGCAAGAAACGGTCCTATCCTGATTGCAGTCGACCAGGAAGGAGGCAGAGTACAACGCTTTCAAACAGGTTTTACCCGCCTGCCCCCTGCCGCTGCCTACGCAGAGAAGCCTGACTTAACAGCAGATGCAGGCTGGTTAATGGCAATGGAACTACTGGCACTAGGCGTGGATTTTAGTTTTGCACCGGTACTAGATATAGATTGTGGTGTCAGTGAGATTATTGGTAACCGCTCTTTTTCACAAGATACCGAACAAGCCTGCCAGCTTGCAAGTAGCTTTAGAAAAGGAATGCATAGTGCGGGTATGGCAGCTATCGGTAAGCATTTCCCCGGACATGGCGCGATCGCTCTGGATTCTCACCTGACATTGCCCGTTGATAAGCGGGATTTTGCTAGCCTTTATCAAAAAGACATACTGCCATTCAAGCAACTGATCAATGAAGGACTGGAAGGTATTATGCCAGCACATGTGGTCTATCCAGCTATCGATGAACTCCCTGCCGGATTTTCTGCTATCTGGATAACCGAGATTTTACGCCAGCAACTGGGTTTTAATGGAGCCGTCTTTAGTGATGACCTGAGCATGGAAGGTGCGGCCTCTGTTGGCGACTTTACTGAACGTGCCAAACTTGCACGTCAGGCAGGCTGCGATATGATATTAGTGTGCAATAATGAAGTGGCTGCGGAGCAAGTTTTAGAATCGACTCCGATTGAACAATGTTCCATTCGCGAACAACGCCTATTAGCCATGCGAGGAAAAAGCGGTATCACAACACAAGCACTAAGAAACAGTTTAAAATGGCAAACAGTGAGTCAACAACTAGCGACACTATCTAATTCTTATGCTCAATGAAATTAAACAGGTACAACAGAATGCCCGATTACTGCATTCAGAAGCTGAAATTGAATCTGCTTTAGATGTTATGGCAAATGGAATCGGTGTCCGCCTGGCTACTGAGAGTCCGCTAATACTGTGCGTGATGAATGGTGGTATTGTGGTCACTGGAAAGTTACTCACCCGGCTTAACTTTCCCTTAACCCTGGATGCTATTAATGTCAGTCGTTATGGAGAGCAAACCAGTGGCAGTGAACTTAACTGGCTACAAAAACCCCTAAGTTCGCTGCAAGGTAGAACTGTTCTTATTATTGATGATATTCTTGACGAAGGCATCACACTGCAAGCTATTTATCAATACTGTGAAGAACAAGGCGCACGTAAGATCTATAGTGCAGTTTTAGTCGATAAACAACTCGACAAAGTAAAGCCGATACAGGCTGATTTTATCGGATTATCGGTAGCAAACCATTATTTATACGGCTATGGTATGGATTATAAAGGCTATTTGCGTAATGCAGCGGGAATATATGCCTGTGCCGAGCAGTCATGATATAACGTTGCCTTATAACGTATAACTCTCAGCATAGCAGAATAAAACCTTAAGCATCAGTAAGTTAAAAACCACGTCATTCCCGAAGTCTTTTATCGGGAATCTATGCTTAGCTGCTTACCCATAGTGATTGCGCTCCTACTAATCACATACACATTGCCAACCCAATTTTACTTCTAAAATGAAAACAACTGCAATTATCGGCGGCTCAGGATTCACTCAAATAAGCTCGATAAAAATCATTGAGCAAAAAACCTATCAGACACCGTATGGCTCACCTTCTTCTGCCTGTAGCATAGGCGAGTTGTATGGTCAAAAGATAATTTTTCTAGCACGGCATGGCAATCCACATACAATTGCTCCGCATAAAATTAACTATCGCGCCAATCTGTGGGCTTTAAAACAGGCCGGGGCAGAGCAGATTATTGCTGTAGCCGCAGTAGGGGGAATTACGCCCGCAATGTATCCTGCGCGTATAGCTATTCCCGAGCAAATTATTGATTATAGCTATGGGCGAGAACATACTTATTTCGCCGAGAATTCAGAATCCGTTGAGCATATTGATTTTACTTTCCCTTATAATGAGAGCTTACGCCAGCAAATCATTTTAAGTGCACAGAGCCTTAAGCTTAACATTCAAGCAAGTGGAGTCTATGGCTGTACGCAAGGACCACGCCTGGAAACAGCAGCAGAAATCACCCGTATGCAAGCTGATGGTTGCGATTTAGTGGGTATGACCGGCATGCCTGAAGCTGCACTGGCCAGAGAGTTAAAAATCCCCTATGCCTGTTGTGCTATTATTGCTAATTGGGCAGCGGGAAAGTCAACAGGCGAAATCAGCATGCCAGAAATCATTATAAACCTTGACCAGGGCATGGCAGATACCGAACAATTATTACAACAATTCTTTCTAACACAAACATCTTTATAGGACGCAATAGATGACTAACAGCATGACGGCTTTTGCCAATAGTGAAATGGATTTTGAAAATCTGACCCTTAACTGCGAATTACGCTCGATCAACCACCGTTATTGTGATATCAATATAAAGCTGCCAGAGCGGTTTCGCTTTGCAGAATCTGATATGCGGCACTGCATCAGTGGTAAATTAAAACGTGGAAAAATCGAATGTAGCCTCAGCTTTAAGAAACATAGTTTAGCGCAGCAAGAATTAAGCATTGATATGGATGCGGTCACCGCTCTATTATCAACGACCCGGACGATTGAGCAACTGATAGACAAACCGCGAAACTTTTCAGCCCTTGAAATACTAGCCTTTCCAGGCATACAAATTGAAAAAGAAAGTGATAAAGCGGCATTATTGCAATCCTTACTGCGGCTGCTAGAAACAGCTATCAATAATTTATTACTGGCGCGACAACGTGAAGGCACACAGCTAGGTCAGCTAATCTCCTTCCGCTGTGTAAAAATACAGAAACTGGTTAATCAGGCACAGCATCGTATGCCCCAGGTCTTAGAGCACCTGCGCACAAAATTCAAACTTCATATCGCTGAACTCGTCACAGAGCCCAATAATGATCGTGTAGAACAAGAGATGGTTTTATTAACTCAAAAACTGGATGTAGATGAAGAGCTAGATAGATTAGAAACCCACGTGATCGAGGTATTGCGTGTTTTAGAGCAAGACGAGCCCGTCGGTCGCCGCCTGGATTTCTTGATGCAGGAAATGAACAGAGAAGCCAATACCTTAGGATCAAAATCAGCGGACAAAGAGATGACTGCCATATCCATAGAACTTAAAGTACTGATAGAGCAAATGCGCGAACAAGTACAGAATATCGAGTAAAGTATCACCCTGTTTCACCACATACCGACCCCTCAATAAAGGCAAATTTCTTGTTTTACCCTGTTTCAACAAGCACCATTAAGCCCCACACTTAATATGTACCAATATCTAAATTGGTACATATATATTGATATGCACTAAAAAGTACACATGTGAAGCATGACAAAGCTATCAGACCCATTATTTCTCAGTAAGAATCAGGGGATTCTTTCCACTATCACTTTCAAAGAATTATCAAGCTGGTTGCCTCCGTCTCCCATGATTTACTAATACCATTCACCGTGGAAATCGTTACTAAACATCCCGGATTCTGATAAAAACTCTGCAATTTTGCCAACTCCACCAACAATTTTTGCTATAGATTGAAGAGTATTTTGAGCACCACCACTACTAACACACCCTTGCTGTGTCATATTCATTTCAAAGCTTGCAGTTGGCAGAGAGGTGTTTAATCGAGGGCGAGAATCGCGCAATTGCTGCCCATATAATAAACCAGTATAC
>JAUXBW010000007.1 GCA_030619185.1 Methyloprofundus sp. | reverse complement strand
CAAGAAAAAGCCAAACGAATTCAGAATCAGCTTGCACGTGGTTCACCTATGACTGACATACAGATGTAAAAGTTAATTGATTTTATAACGACTACTAAAGTTAAACGGTTTTAGGGTGGGATGGGAGTAGATAACATAGAAAATAGTTTTTCCCTGCTCTTTTCAGCTTCTTTTGCTTGCTCAGTTTCTAAATATTTATCAATTTTAGGAATAATTTCTATCTGACAGCCACAAGGCGTGGTAATAACACCTACATAGTTTCTAACTTATAAACCTAAGTGTCCGTCTCTGTAATTATATTTTCTAATAGTTCATGCTTTGGTGGCATTTCTATAAAATCAAAACGTCTTCGTAACGCTACATCAAGCCTAGCAATACTTGCATCAGCTGTATTCATTGTGCCAATAATATGCACATTATTTGGCACAGAAAAAGATGCTTTTGAATAGGGGAGTGTTACACTTAATGCTTCATCAGCACCTGCTCGTTTGTTAGGTTCTATTAAGGTAATTAGCTCACTAAATATCTTTGAAATATTGCCTCGGTTAATTTCGTCAATAATAAGTACATATGGCTGGTTAGCGGTATCATTGTGATTAAAGTCCTGTGGTGCTAATAGTTTTTGCAAAACATCACGATTAAGTGTGTTATTTTTTAATTCATAAAGTGTTATTTGAGAAAAAGCAAGCTTAAATAGGTTTTCTCTTGGTTGTGAAGGTTCGAAAACCAAAAGCCACTTTACTATGCGCATTTGAAACCAATGATCACGGTCATCATTTAACTTTTGGTATTCGCCTGTAACTTCTGCAATAGCTCTATATCGGTGATTGCCATCAAACTCATCTAGAAATGGGGTTAGTATTTTTTCTCTAAACTCTAATATATTTATTTATCTTCATTTTTTGAATGAATATCTTCAGAGTACCATTTATCAAAATTTTTTACTATTTCATTAATATTTATTGGGAAATCATTATTCATGAATATTTTCCGTATTTTCTAATTGAATAAAATAACCTAATATTTTCTATCTACCCAAACTATTCACATGACATAGGTCCAGAAGTTAAATTTCAATAATAACACAACGAGGCCATATCTTGTTTATAGACTTTTCGATTTAGCAATAATTAGTTTATAGGGAGTTTTTATACCAGAATATTTAAAAAAATCGCTGACAACTAACCTCAGCTGCAATTGGGTGTTCGTGTAATAAATATTGAACAAAACGCTTGCTATAGTAGGGTATTTGTAAACTGCCCTTTGCACCAAAACCGTTAAAAATAGCTAGATTTTTATGTTCAGGGTGTAGACCTATCAAGGGCATTTTATCCAGAGTTGTTGGGCGTATATTTGCTTGTTGTTTGTCTATGGTTGCTGAGTCTAGCATCGGCATTACCTGTATTAATGCCTTGAGTAATGTATTTTTTCCCTGATCAGTGGGGTTAATATTCAGGTTGATGTTATCGAAAGTTGCACCGGTGCGAAATTGATGTTCGCTCAAAGGGATAAACCAGTGACCATAATTCAGTAGTTCAGGTGCTAAGGCCTGTTTTGCAGTCAGGGTTAATATTTCCCCTTTTGCTAACTGGAAGGGTAGGTATTTAAACCAGGGATTATAAATTGCCTGATAGCCTTCACAGAAAATAATTTTTTTCGCTGTAATATCCTGCCAGCTAATACCTTTATCAAAGTGTAGTTCTTGATAGTTAAATTGACTGGCCTGGTAGCATTGATTTTCTTGTAAAAATCTTTTCAGGCAAGCTAACAGCTGTTTCGTTAATAGATAGCCCGTTTGTTTTTGTTGAATGATACCTAAGGGCGCTCGAATTGATGCAGTTGCCGATTTAAGTTCAGTTTCCAGGTAGTCAAGGTAAGATCTATCTTGAGTACGTTGCTGAAATTTAAGGATTTCTTTTTCATTGCGCAGGATACGCAACATGGGTTTTTCTATATAGAAGTCCTGTTTGAAAAACTGACTTAGTTCCTTGTAAGTCAGTTTTGCGCAGGGGAGTAGGGTGTCTAGCTTATTACTTTTGACCAGGCGCATTCCGGTGATCGGGTTGATTAATCCTGCTGCAATTTGCGAGGCATTTTCTTGCTGGTTATCAAGCAGGTAGATACTGGATCCCTGTTTGATTAATTCCCAGCTAAGTAGACTACCGGCCAGTCCCTGACCAATAATCAGGTAATCTACATGCTTTGTCACCCTTATTTTGGGCGTAAAGTATTATGCTCGCTGAACTGAATACCATCCCAGCCATATTGCATGAAATTTCTAATATTTTGGTGGTCAGAGCCGTTAGGGGTATCAAGAACATCTTGATAATAATCACCAAATAAGTTTAAGGTTTGGCTTTTATCTAGTTTATTGAGCTGGGCAAAGGCAAAGATTTTACAGGAACCTTCATTTGTTCCAGCTTCATTGCTAAGGCTGTCAGTGGCTAAGCCGTTAGTAAAGCTTGTGGGTGTGTAATGATATGCTGCATTTATAATAGTCATCGTATCATCAAAGCTGACTTTCTGGTTTGAGTTTAATTTGCTGATAAAGCGATTTAATGTCATGTTTTTGGAGGGTGTAGTGTTACAGGAACGCGCACCATGTATACTACCACATCATCAGGGGCGCAGGTCTTTAGCCTGTATTTTAAAAGGAGAACTAAAGATCCGTCTCCCATTGTGCCTGATGGTTGTTGTACTTTTGATTCAAACTCCAAAATACATGCTCTCTTACCAACTCAGAGGCGTGGTTTACTTTATTAGTTAAGGTGCTCCTGATCGATATAGACGCAGGAGCATTACCCAGAGCAACGGCAATATTACGCAACCATTGCTGATAGCCAATACGCCGAATTGCTGAGCCTTCCGTGTTACGCAAAAACTGCTCTTCGGTCCAATTAAATAAATCTATCAAATGTTGTGCGTTGAGATTATGTCTTGGACTAAAATCAGCTTCTTTACTTATTCGAGCAAAACGATTCCATGGACAGATTAACTGGCAATCATCACAACCATAAATACGATTTCCCATTAAAGCTCTCAAATCCTCAGGGATAGAGCCTTTTAATTCTATGGTTAAATAAGAAATACAGCGCCTGGCATCGACTTGATAGGGTGCGACTATTGCCTGGGTTGGGCAAATATCTATGCAGGCGGAACATTGCCCACAGTGGTTTTGGCTGGGAATATCACTAGGTAAGGCAAGTGAAGTATAAATCTCACCCAGAAAAAACCAGGAGCCAGCTTTTTTGTTGATTATATTGCTATGCTTACCTATCCAGCCCAACCCCGCTTTTTCAGCAATGGCTTTTTCCAGAACTGGAGCAGAGTCTACGAAGGCACGAAAGCCAAAGATGCCTATGTCCTGTTCAATGCGTTTAGCCAATTGTTGTAAGCGTTTACGTAAAACTTTATGGTAATCACGCCCAAGAGCATAGCGGGAAATAAACGCAGCAACCGGGTTGTTTAATGTTGTTTCCATCAATTCCTGAGCTTCCGGTAAATAATCCATACGTACAGAAATAATACTTACCGTATCGGGTTCTAGAAGAGCGGGGCGGCTACGCTTTAAACCATGTTTATGCATATATGCCATATCGGCATGGTAACCTTGGGCCAGCCATTCGTCCAGACGTTGTTCTGCCAGTTGCAGCCTGGTATCAGTAATGCCCACTTGTTGAAAGCCAAGTTCGTAGCCCCATTGTTTTATTTGTTGAGGCAGTTCATGCATTACCTTATTCATTTTATTTAATATTCAATCGTGTCTAGTGTTGATAGCTTAAACACAGTCACCGAATTCGATAATTAACTGCTGGCAATTAAACCATATTTGCGGGTAATAATAGCCAATGACTAGGCGTAATATGTATTCATAATACACAGCAACTGTAAAAAAACGTGCCGCACTTCTCCATAGGCGGTGGGTATGATCAGAGCACCGCCAGACAGAAACAGTCCACCAGAGTACGGGTAAAGCCAGAATTACCAGTATTGTTAGCCAGCTTGCGATCGTATATGTGCCATTATCAGCACGGTAATCGGCATAGATTAGCACGCTATTAAAAATGGCAAAAAAAGGTAAAAAAGTACTAATGAGTGACCGCCTTCCCAGCCAGGCAGACTGGATATAAATATAAATACTGGTATTTGTCTTAGTCTTCAAGCTATCAGGTACAGCGTCATCAGTTTGTTGCAGAGGTGTTAAAATATAAACGATATACGCCGTTATCAATAGGAGAGTGCAAGTCTCAATAGGGCTGATAAAGGAGGTATAGGCAAAAAGGGCGGATAAGGTATTAATCAGCATGTTGTTTTTCCGAGGATTGTAGCTATGCTTTTTAGCAATGTATGCTAATCTAACATTTTTAGCAATCAGAAGGGTAGTTTTATGGAAGTGCGGGTTAAATGGGTAGATGGAATGATGTTTCTGGGAGAGTCAGAAAGTGGTCATGCGATTGTTCTGGATGGGCCACCGGAAATAGGCGGAAATAATATGGGCATACGCCCAATGGAAATGTTGTTAATAGGCATGGGCGGCTGTACATCTATTGATGTGATGCAAATATTGCAAAAAGCACGGCAAGAAATTACGGATTGTGTTGCCGAGATTTCAGCAGAACGTGTCGATACCATTCCTAAAGTGTTTAGCAAAATTCATGTACATTTTATCGTAACAGGAAAAAACCTAAAAGAAGTGGTTGTTGCCCGCGCTATTAAGCTCTCGGCTGAGAAATATTGCTCTGCGTCAATTATGCTGGAAAAGGCAGTTGAAATTAGCCATGATTTTGAAATTGTAGAAACGTAAGCATCGAACTGTAGGGCGTGGCTTCAGCCCGCCAGCTGTTGAGCGAGCGGATAGCCGCCATGTCATTTAGCCTCGAATGTAGGTAAACCATTCGCGGCTAAAGATCGCTCCTACGGTTACTTCATCTGCTGATAAAGCTCAGCCAGTTGTTTAATTTCAACATTGCTAAGTTGTCTGGCTATCACCCGCATACGACTATAGATATCATTATGACGTGTGCCATTTTTATATTCTAATAGAGTATTCGATGTATATTCCGCTTGTTGACCGGCTAAAGCGGGGGTATCCATGCGTTGTCCTTCGCCTGAGGAGCCATGACAGGTAAAGCAGGGAGGCAGAATTTTTTTACCGTTTCCCTGATTAACCAATACTTCGGCCTTACTTAAGTCTTGCTTTGATGCTTTATTCTGCGCAGCAGGCAAAGACTGAAACCAGGCAGCTAAATCAGCACTGTCCTGCTCACTAAGTCCTTTGGCAATGGAAGACATCATTGGATTATCACGTTTACCATCAGCATAATCGCGTAATTGCTTATAGGTATAATTTGCAGTTTGTCCCGCTAAAGAGGGAAACATACCTGCCGGACTAATGCCTTTTTCACCATGACAACTAACACATGACTCGGCTAGTTTCTCCCCTCTTTGGGTATTGCCTTCTGCCACTAAATCCAGTGTTTCAGGTAACCAAACCATATTGGATGCCGGTTCAGCTAATACTAAACAGGGCATTATTAAAATTGTTAATAATAAAAGACGTTGCATATTTAATATCCCCATGGGCTAGAACCGTATGTATCCATAAAAAAGAATTGTAAAATCGGTACGCCATAACTGATTAACATTAATACCCCGATCACTTTATTCCACAGTGTGAAATCATTTAAATACTCTGGTAAATCTTTGACTTCATGTAAAGGTTCGGCATATTCCACTTCACCTGTAAAAGTTTCAGTGTTTGCTGCGAATTGTGTTTTGACCAGTAGATAAAAGAATAAACAAGCCGAACCCAATAATACCAGTCCACCTAGAATCATTAACAACTCATAAGGCTCCCAGGATAGGGTTAGTAAGTTGTTATATTGTACGCTGGAGATTCGTCTTGGTTGGCCTAATAAACCTAAAACATGCCAGGGCGTGGTCATAATGCTCATCCCAATAAACCAGGTCCAGAGTTGTACTAAAGCCAATGACTTTGAGAATAAAGGTTTTTTTACCAGAATTGGCCATAAATAATAGGCAATCGCAAAATACATAATGATCGTGGTACCAGCAAAGATCAGATGAAAATGACCAGGCACCCAGGCTGTGTTATGGATCATGGCATTCATCGCATAACTGGCATTCACAATCCCGCCAAAACCACCGAAAATAAGCATGATTAAGGAGAGAATAACGGAGAGTACCATGGGGTTACCCCAGGGTAGGCTACCTATCCAGCCAAATAGACCTTTACCACCGCGTAGACGGCCGGCAATTTCCAGAGAAGCAATCACGGTAAATCCTGTTACCAGAGTTGGCAAGGCGACAATAAATGTTCCTAAACCATGCAGTAACTTCCAGCCCTTTGCCTGCTCAGGATCCATATATAAATGGTGCATACCGATGGGTAGGGAAAATACCACTAATACGATAAATGCCATACGTGCCGCTTCTTCGCTAAACAAATAGGCCCCCGCCTGTTTAGGTACAAAGACATAAAATGCGGTATAGGCAGGAATGAGCCAGAAATAAACAATAGGATGTAAAGTCCAGGCAAATAATGTTCTCGACAGGCCGATATCAATGGTATCCATCCAGCCCAGAGCCCAGGGAATTAATTGAAATAATACTTCTACCGCAACACCCGCACTGGTCCATAACCATAAAAGCGCATTGGCAGTGGTGGCAAACATGACTAATGGGACCGTTTTACCCGGGTTGGCTTTTTTCCATTGGGAAAACATAACCACCATAATCGCACACCAGATCCAGGAGCCAATAACCAGTAAGGTGACACCAATATAAAAGGCACTATGAGCCTGAAGGGGGGGGTAAAAAGTATATAAAACAGACGCTAAACCCGTCAGTAACGGTACCGCAGCAATAATGACACCGACTAGTGCCAGGCCAAACCCAGCCCAGGCAAGTTTAGGGTTCCATAGTGGAACCTTTAACGAGTGGCTGGCGGTGTAATAACCAAACCCCATAATAAAAAAGGTCGTTAATACAAATGCCATTAACACCCCGTGAGTACTTACCGAGGCAAAATAAACGCTAGGTGAACTTAGTGAATCAAACAGACCACTTCGTTCCAGTACCTGATATTCGCCCATAAAACAGGCAAGGATAAAGGCCGAAAACGCCACCCACATGTGACTCAGGGCCAGGTTTTTAGCTGTTGAATCATTCATCATCTTGTTCCTCATCAATCGCGTCATTCTCAGTGGTGGTTAATGCAGCTCTTCTGGCATCCCATTCTTCCTTATCAATGACATTTACTTTGCTCCACATATGGTCATGCCCTAAGCCGCAATATTCATTACACAGCATGGGGTACTCACCAGGCCGGGGAAAAGAGCTCTCAACCTGTGAGACATAGCCAGGAACAATCATGGTATTCATATTGGTCATCGGCATATGCACACCATGCAAGACATCCATGCTCACCCAGCGAAAAGTGACTTTAGTTTCTGCAGGAATAGTAATTTCTTTGGGGAAGAAAGCGTAACGGCCAGCGACTAGGCGAATGGTAATTTCACCATTATCAGCGACCTGTACACCTAAATTATTTTCATTAAATTCCTCACTAAGGTGAAGTTTACGAGAGTCGATGGTTTCTACATTACTGGGTGCGTTGACACCATGAAATAAGGCATCTATCATAATAATAGAGACAAATAAGCCGCACATGGCAAGGGAAACAAATACCCATTTTCTTTCTAAGGGATCTATATGCATTATGTCACCTTAATTGAGTATGCCACGAGACAGAAATACCCCATAGTATAGAAACAGCCAGGCAGCAACCATGCCTCCAGCCACTGATAGCATCAGTACCCACGTTCCGACAGGGGGACTTTCCAGTATTTTTTGACGCTCTTCATCACTTAGTTTATTCATTTTTGCCTCTTGATGTTGATAGGAAATCTTAAATATAGGTGAAATGCCCTAATAATTATAATAGATTAAGGATACACTAATATAGCTGGATGGGCAAAATGTGTTGGCTATGAACCAAGTTAGTATTTAAGTGTTAAAATAAATTCTCTATTATTACCTTGCATTGTTTGCCTGGTGAGTGGTGCCAATGTTATAAATTGTGCCAATTTAAGAACACTATATTTTCAGTAAGGAGTTAAATATGCCCTTGATAAAACTTAGAACTAACGTCAATATTACGGATGAAAAAACACCTCAGCTAATGAGTGAGTTATCTGAATTACTCGCGAATGAAACAGGAAAGCCAGAGCGTTATGTGATGGTGGAGATAGAAGGTGAACGAAATATGCTATTTGGTGGTATTGCTGATCCTTTAGCATATGTAGAATGTAAGAGTATTGGACTCTCGACGGCCCAGGCAACATCCCTATCTCAATCTATTAGTCAGGTGTTGAATGCCCGGCTACAAATTGATGCTGAGCGTGTCTACATTGAATTTAGTAATTGCCCCGCTGAATTTTGGGGCTGGAATGGTTCTACTTTTGGCTAGTGCAAAGGATTTATGTACATCAACTACTTGTTATGCCAGACATCAACATTTCTTTCGCATGCGTCAATGTTGAATCTGTGATATTAACTCCGCCCAGCATACGCGCCGTTTCTTCTATGCGTTGCTCGGTCGATAAGGTTTTAACCTGTGATGTGGTCATCGCTGCATCACTGGTTTTGAAGACAAACAAATGTTGATGTGCCTGAGCGGCAACCTGGGGTAAGTGGGTCACACATAAAACCTGCGTGTTATTACCTAAAGTGCGTAGTTTCTGGCCAACAATTTCGGCAATTCCCCCGCCGATTCCAGAGTCCACTTCATCAAAGATCATGGTAGGTGCATCTTTGTCATGGCTGGTGGTAACCTGAATTGCCAGACTAATTCTGGATAATTCACCCCCTGAGGCAACTTTAGCCAGAGGGCGCAGTGGCAGCCCGGGGTTGGCACTGACTAAAAATTCAATTTTATCACTACCATTTATTTTAGGCTGGTTAAGTTCCTGTGCCGTCACGCTAATACTAAATTCACCCTGAGGCATGCCCAGTTCCTGAATCATTGCAGAGATGAGCTCAGAGAGTTTGCCGCTTGCCTGAGTACGTTGTTGACTTAAAGATTTTGCCAAAGCAAAATAATCCTGTTTATCCAGCTCTACCAGCGTCTCTAGTTCTTCTATGCGTTCAGAACTATGGCTCAAATTATTTAATTCCTGGCTAAGCTTTTCAGCAATAGCAGGTAATTCTTCTGGCTCTACATGATGTTTGCGCGATAGAGAGTGAATAATACCGATCTGGTTTTCCAGTTCCAGTAATCGCTGGGGGTCAATCTCTTGCGCTTCTAAAAAATGGCGCAGTTGCTGAGAGGCTTCCTGAATTTGAATTTGTGCTTCAATTAAGAGTTTATTAGGCTCTTCTAGTTCGCCAGCTAAAGAACTTAGCTCGGATAGGGCACTAATACTTTGGCTGACCATCTGATTGGCTGATTGCTGTTCGTTTTCTGAGAGCAGATCAAGTTGAGTTTGCCCTACTTGTAATATCTGCTCTAAATTAGCCAGTTTAGTATGTTCAGTAGAGAGTGCAGGGTAGTCATAATGGGCTAAATCGAGTTGTTCCAATTCATTTAGCTGATAACGATACAAGTCTTCCTGATTGCTGAATTCAGTTGAAGACTTGATTAAGTCTTCCAGCTCCAAATGATGACTGTGCCAATGCCGATAGGCCTGGTTAGTTTTTTCGAGTTGGTCCGTATTTTGTGCATAAGCATCAACAAACTTACGTTGCTCTTCAGCCCCTAATAAAGTCAGGTGCGCATGTTGACCGTGAATTTCAACCAGTTGTGAGCTGAGTAGCTTTAAAGCCTGTAAGGTAGTCGGGCGACCATTAATATAGGCTTTGGAACGACCATCCTGGCGTATGGTGCGGCGAATTAAACATTGATCATCTGCGTCAAACTCATTTTCTTCCAGCCAGGCTTGGGCGGCAGGTGCATCGGATAAATCAAAGCTTAGGTTAATTTCAGCGCGTTCGCAGTCTGGGCGTACATAGCTGGCATCCGCTCTATCACCTAGAGCCAGGCCCAGAGCCGTGAGTAAGATAGACTTTCCTGCACCGGTTTCACCGGTGAGTACGGACAGGCCTTTTTCCAGATTCAAATCCAGAGATTCGACGATGGCCAGATCGATAATATTAAGGTTTTGTAGCATGATTAGAAATGGTAGCCACTGCTCCAGTTAAGCTTGTCGCGCAAGGTATGGAAAAAATCGTGATTCTCTGGATGCAGTATGGTGATTGGGTTAGGGTCTTTTTTGATTAAAATTGTATCACTTATTAATACATCGGGGATGGCAATATGGTCGCAAGTAACCTGAGCATTGATTTCATTGGTTTTGATAAAGTTGATTTCAATTTCAGATGAATCATCAATCACGATGGGGCGATTAGATAAAGTATGCGGGTTTAGCGGAACTAATAACAAGGCATTCAACGAAGGGTGAATAATAGGGCCGCCAGCGGATAAAGAATACGCAGTGGAACCCGTCGGTGTGGACACAATTAAGCCATCAGAACGTTGCGTATTCAGGTACACACCATCAATGCTAGTCTGCAACTCAATCATGCTAGGTGTCACCCAGCGATGTACAACCACTTCGTTTACTGCGGTTTCTTCGTGAATGACGTGACCGTTGCGTATTATTTTAGTGCGTAGTAGAAAGCGTTGCTCCTGACGGTGATTGCCTTGCAAAATATCGTCTAATTTTGTGAGTAGTTCATCAGGGGAAATATCCACTAAAAAACCAAGCCGCCCCAGATTAACGCCAATAAGTGGAATATGACAGCCAGCCGCCGCTCGTGCGGCCGATAAAAATGTACCATCACCGCCGACTGCAATAAGAATATCACAGCGTTCAGCCAGACTTGCTAAAGGGTAAATTGAACCCGTAAAGTCGGGGATTAAAGTGGCACTCACTGGATCAATAGAAATTTGATACTGAGCTTTAAGAAATTGATAAAGTGCTTGCAAGGTATCGGCTATTTCAGGATCACTTGATTTTCCTAGGATACCAACTGTTTTAAATTCTGTAGACATAAATATTTCTGCACATCAATAATAGGTAAAGTATACCTGAAACCCTGACTTCAATATACTGCACAAGGCTCATAATTTAGGATGTGTTTACGCCCTCTAGCTGTTATAAAGAGGACTAGGCATCACCGAGGAACATCTTGTTCTTCCTGGACCCATCGCATAAACAACGCATAGCTCAGTGAAAAAACAACCGCACCAATAAACAAACCAACAATACCAGACTCCAGAAATCCACCTATTGCCCCTAAAAAAATAACCACCATGGGAGTCTTAACACCTCTGCTTAAAAGTATGGGTTTAAGGATAGTATCAATAAAAGTGACGGGAACACACCAGATGAGTAAGGCAACTGCAGTGAAAGTATCAGCGTTGTAGAACATATAAATGACAATGGGGGTAGTGACCAAAGCGATGCCAACCTGAAGTACAGCAAGAATCAGGCAAAGTAGAGCCCATAAACCAGCTCCCGGAACACCGGCGACGACAAAGCCCAAGCCAGCAAGAATTGATTGAATAGTGGCAACACCCAGTATACCTAAGGTTACACTTTGTATAGTCGCATAGGTCATGTCTATTATTTTCTCCCCGCGCCTTCGTTCACCAGCAAAGCGTGTAATGATAAGCAAAATATACTGCTGTCCACTTTTTGCTTGTGCCAGCAAGAAACCAGAAATTAATATTGCCGCGATAAACTGTAGGATGCCTAAGCCAGTGCCTGTGGCTGTTGCTAACAGCCAACTACCGATTACAGTAAGATATGGGGCAAGCTGATTCAATGCAGCTTCCAGGTTTTCTGAAGCAAGGCCCCAGAAATTCGCGAGCGGCTTACCGATTAAGGGCCAGGATCCAATATTTTTCGGTGGAGGAGGAACTTGCAAGGTATTGCTGGCAAAATCCTGCATTATAAACTGGATGCTTTCAACCAGAGTACCCGTCAGTATTATGGTCGGAACGATCAGTATAATTAGAAAGAAAAGAGTACAAAGGCTCGCAGTTAAGGCCGGATGTCCACCCAGAGCTGCTGATAAGCGCAGGTAAAGTGGATATATGGCAACAGCAATAATAACTCCCCATATTATTGAGATAATAAAGGGCTGAACAATATCGAAGCACCAGAAAGCCAATATGGCAACGAGACCAATTCGAACAGCGGCTTCGAGTGAGTTTGTTACAAATTGTTGGTTATTTTCTGGTAAATTGTTATTATTCATGTTTTTCCTGGAGGTTAAATAACAAACATCTTTTTAGCGCATAAGTTGCTCTAGGGTGTGTATGCCAAAGCGCTGGGGTGCGTTGGTTTCTGATACATGGCGACCCGATAGTGTACCATTCAGAATATATTCTTTACCCATATGACCCTGCGCCCAGTTAATTACAGTATCGATAACCGGGGTGTGAACACAAACGATGTCTGCTACACCTTTGTAAATACATAAGCCCAAAGGAATATCTTCAGTGAAATAACGGTTGGTGAAGTCGGGTTCCCAGCCGTTTCTGTCGGGAATTTCTTTGAATGGACAATGAAAGCCACGATAACCCTGATTAGTGCGGAAAAATGTAGCTAAATCGGGCGAGTCGTCGTTGTAGACATAGCGTGTCAGGAAATCATAAATATGCGGGACATTAATATTTTCCATGCCTTGTGCTGTCAGGGCATCAGCTACGGCCAGCAATTCTTGATTAAGTTCATCCATTAGCTCGCCAGCTTCATCAGTCATCTGTTCATAAAAAAGCGGGTTTTCGGGCAATATTTTACCTGGTTGCCAATCCTTGCATAAGGTGTAGAGACGGGCAGGATGAATAATAGCGTTAACCGGGTATAGGGTAGAGCTAAGAAAATGCCCGCAGCTTTCGGTACTGCCGAACAGTCTCTCATTTAAAGCGATGACCCTATCGGTGGCACTGGCAGGCAGTACGCCTACACGATAACGCGATTTTAGCTCCTGCACTTCGACACGTTTACCGTACTCGGTGATGCGGCAGTTAAAGGGCATGGGCAAAATAGCAAACAGTACCAGATCATCTACTAAATCACCAAGGATTTCACGAGCTACCCAGTCGAAACCACCTTGCCCCGGGGTCACACCTATATACATGCCTTTACGCAAACAAGGTTTGAGTTCTTTAAGGACACTAGCGTAGGCGAAAGAGGGCAGTGGCAGAATTAAAACATCGCTATCAGGAACCACATCTGCTGCATAGGCAGAAATTCTGTCGGGAGTTCCAATAACTGTGCCAGAAGGATCATTGTGCTCGGCAAATTCAGCCACGATATGCCCCTGTTCGGCGACACCCTTGGCCATGCGTTCGGCTTCATCGCTGTGGGAGGCTAATACATTCGTGCGTATGCCACGTGAGGGGAGTAGTGCAGCCAAAGCGTGGGCGGCATTGCCGCCGCCGATTACGCAGACCCTTAGCTTGTCTTTTAGATGTAAATTGGTATTCATTTTGAGTTACTGTTCATTGAATCGCGGCTAAAGACCGCTCCTACAGACGGTTAGGTTGTCTAGTTCCCATGGTCTCCGTGGGAATTCATACTGGAACGCTCTGCGTTCCACGACGCAGAGCGTCATAAACTGCATTCCCACGCTGGAGCATGGGAACGAGGGTGTTTAATAAACTTTATTCATTAAACACCTCAATTAAAGAAGCTTCTATAATATCCAGCCCTTCTTCAAGATTTTTTTCGGGAATTGTCAGTGGAATCAGTAGTCGGATTGTATTTGCAAAATAACCACAGGAGAGCAGGATCAAGCCTTTCTCGGCTGCCTTGGCGGTTAATTTACCAATAAGATCCGGGTTAGGTTCATGACCACCGCGTTCTTTAACCAATTCAAATGCGACCATGGAACCTACACCGCGTACATTACCCATAGCTGGCACATCGTCGCGAACTTTAATTTCATTTAGGCGTTCAACAAGACGATTACCAAGATGTACACTGCGTTCCACCAGACCTTCATCTTCAATCGCTGCAATCGTTGCGAGCGCGGCCGCGCAAGCAACGGGGTTTCCTCCATAAGTTCCACCTAGCCCGCCAGGTTTGGTGCTATCTATTACAGCTGCCTTACCGATGACACCAGACACAGGAAAACCTCCGCCCATCGCTTTGGCAACCGTTATCAGATCAGGTTCAATACCACTATGTTCAGTTGCAAACAGCTTGCCAGTCCGGCCAAAGCCAGTTTGTATTTCATCGCAAATCAGCATGATGCCATGATCATCACACAGATCTCGCAATTTTTGCATAAAGTCATTGGGGGCTTGATAGAAGCCGCCTTCACCCTGTACAGGTTCCAGAATAATGGCCGCCACATTTTGTGCTTCAATTTCTGTTTTAAGGATCGTTGCCAGACCCGCCATTGCATCATCTACAGAGATACCATGATGCGCAATAGGGAAGGGGGCGTGGAATACATTAGCAACGCCAACACCGCTACCTGCACGATAAGGTACGATCTTACCGGTTAGTGTACTGGTGAGTGCCGTACGACCATGAAAAGCACCACGAAAAGCGATAAGACCCGGACGACCGGTATGAGTACGTGCAATCTTTACCGCATTTTCAACTGCCTCGGCTCCCGTAGTAAAAAGCACTGATTTTGCATCCTTAATCGGTGCGATTGCATTTAATTTTTCACACAACGCGATATAGGGTTGATAAGGAACAACCTGAAAAGCAGTATGGGTGAAGCTTTCACACTGAGCTTTTGCAGCCGCAATCACCTTTGGATGGCAGTGACCTGTATTACAAACGGCAATACCCATAGCAAAATCGAGATAGCGTTTGCCATCAGCATCCCAGACTTCAGCATTCAATGCTTTAGAAGCAAAGACAGTGGTTGCAGAGGCAACACCGGGAGCAACGGCTGCTTGCCGGCGAGTTAATAAATCAGCATTTTTAGTCATATTATTTATCTTTATTTTTTATCGGCGATGATTTTAATACGGGACATATTGAAAACTGTAGAGCGCGGCTTTAGCGCGCTAATGACAGAGCATATTTAAAGGCGGGCTGAAACCACACCCCACCAGTCTCAGTCTATTGGATGTCTCATTTTTGTATCTATTTTAAATTCCAGAGAGGAGTAAAAAAGCTTTAGCTTTTTTGTAATGACAGCAATAGCTAAAGCGATTGCACTCCTGTAGATTACCTTTGGCATTTTAAATGCCGCCCATACACATATATTTAATTTCCATAAAGTCATCCAGCCCATAGTGAGAGCCTTCACGGCCAAGGCCTGACTCTTTTACACCGCCAAAGGGCGCGACTT
>JAUXBW010000112.1 GCA_030619185.1 Methyloprofundus sp. | reverse complement strand
TTTTCACCAAAAATAGCTCTGAGTAGTTTTTCCTCCGGGGTTAGTTGAGATTCACCTTTGGGCGTAACCTTACCCACCAGGATATCGCCCCCTTTAACTTCGGCTCCAACATAAACAATACCTGAATCATCAAGTTTAGACAGTGCTTCTTCACTTACATTTGGAATATCTGCGGTAATTTCTTCCGGGCTGTGCTTGGTATCACGCGCAATACAAGTTTTTTCCTCAATGTGAATGGAAGTAAAGCGATCTTCTTTAACGACTCGCTCAGAAACCAGGATAGAATCCTCAAAGTTATAGCCATTCCACGGCATAAAGGCGATTAGCATATTTTGTCCTAATGCTAATTCCCCCATATCAGTAGAAGGTCCATCTGCCATAATATCGCCAGCAGCAACCGAATCACCCGGCTTAACCAGTGGTTTTTGGTTAATACAAGTGTTCTGATTAGAGCGTACATACTTAATCAGATTATAAATATCTACGCCTGTCTCGGCTGATTCTGTTTCCGCATCATTAACACGCACCACAATTCTACTGGCATCAACACTAACAACCTCACCGCCCCGTGTAGCCACTACGGTCACTCCGGAATCCTTGGCAACGGTGCGCTCCATACCCGTTCCAACGATTGGTTTTTCAGCCTTAAGCACGGGCACAGCCTGACGCTGCATGTTAGACCCCATTAAAGCCCTGTTCGCATCATCATGCTCTAAAAATGGCACAATAGATGCCGCAACGGAGACAATTTGCTTAGGCGATACATCCATATAATCAACGGATTCTGAAGGCAATAAAGTAAACTCATCCTTATAACGACAAGACACTAGCCCTGCAACTAACTTACCCTTATCATCCACAGGCACACTTGCCTGGGCAATCACAAAGTTACCCTCGCCAATTGCAGATAGATAATCCACCTGATCAGTCACAACACCCTTCGCAACTTTTCGATAAGGCGTTTCCAGAAATCCATATTCATTGGTACGTGCATAGACAGCCAATGAATTAATCAAACCAATATTAGGCCCCTCTGGCGTTTCAATGGGACACACACGGCCATAGTGAGTTGTGTGTACATCACGAACCTCAAAACCTGCACGCTCTCTAGCCAGACCACCCGGCCCCAATGCTGAAACACGGCGCTTATGTGTTACCTGTGATAATGGATTATTCTGATCCATAAATTGCGATAACTGACTAGAGCCAAAAAATTCTTTAACTGCGGCAGAAACCGGCTTGGCATTAATAATTTCCTGTGGCATTAAGCCTTCTGAATCTGCGAGAGTTAACCGCTCTCTCACCGCACGCTCTACTCTAACCAAACCCACTCTAAACTGGTTTTCAATCATTTCACCTACCGATCTAACCCGGCGGTTACCTAAATGGTCAATATCATCAACAACACCCTGCCCATTCCTAATATTAATCAGTTCTTTTAAGACATTAATAATATCTTCTTTACTTAATGTACCACTCCCTTCACTGTCAGGCATTCCCAGGCGGCGGTTAAATTTCATACGCCCTACCGCTGATAAATCGTACCTGTCTTCAGTAAAGAAAAGGTTATTAAACAAGTTCTCTGCAGAATCTTTAGTCGGTGGCTCACCAGGACGCATCATACGATAAATTTCTATTAACGCTTCCAGACGATTAGTCGTGTTATCGACACGCATAGCTTCTGATATGTACGGGCCTCGATCCAGGTCATTCACATACAAAGTATTAATCTCTGTCACACCTTCGGTGATTAATTTATCTAATAGCTCTTCAGTTATTTCATCATTAACGTTAGCAACCAACTCACCCGTCGCTTCATCTATAATGTTATGCGCCAAAATAGTGCCGTATAAATACTCTCTAGGAACTTCCAGTTCCCCAATTTTCTGTTTTTGCATCTGCTTGATATGTTTAGCAGTGACACGTCGCCCTTCTTCTACCAGTACCTTGCCATCGAATTTTATATCGTAACTTGCAATTTCTCCTTTTAGTCTTTCAGGAATTAAATGCAATAAGTTTTTCTCTGCACTAATAGAAATTTTATTTGTTTTGAAGAAGATTTCTATCATCTCTTCATTACTATATCCCAAGGCACGCAACAAGATAGTTGCAGGGATTTTTCGCCGGCGATCAATTCTGACAAACACGCAGTCTTTATGATCAAACTCAAAATCTAACCAGGAACCACGATACGGAATAACACGCGCATTCAGTAGCAACTTTCCTGAGGAATGGGTCTTTCCTTTATCATGATCAAAAAACACTCCCGGGCTACGATGTAACTGGGAAACAATTACTCGCTCAGTTCCGTTAATAACAAAGGTTCCGTTATCTGTCATTAAGGGCAATTCACCCATATAGACTTCTTGCTCTCTTATATCTTTGACAATTTTTTTACTACCTGGTGCTTCTTTGTCATAAATTACCAGGCGTACTATGACGCGCAATGGCGCAGCATAAGTCGCACCACGTTGCTGACATTCGCGCACATCAAAAACAGGGTCACCTAATCGATATTTAACATACTCCAGAATGGCGTAGCCAGAATGACTTTCAATAGGAAAAACACTGGAAAAGGCCGCATGCAAGCCACCATCCTTTCTTTTGGATGGTATAATGCCAGTTTGTAAAAAACTAGCATAAGATTTGATTTGCGTTTCTAGCAAATAAGGAACGTCTAGAACTTCATTTGCTTTTCCAAAATTATTTCTGAGACGTTTTTTTTCAGTAAAAGTGTAGGCCATATTACTTCCTTATCCTTAGTCAAGAGTAGGGTTTCTGAATTTGTAGCGGTATAAACAGTAAAAGGCCGGTGACTACTTGTGTAATCACCAGCCCATATTACAGGCATTGCTGCCTATGATATTTCGTCAAAATTATTTAATTTCGACAGTCGCACCAGCTGCTTCTAAAGTCGCTTTTACTTCTTCAGCTTCTGCTTTGCTTACGCCTTCTTTTACTGTGACAGGACAGCCTTCAACTGTTGCTTTAGCTTCTTTTAAGCCTAACCCAGTGATACCACGTACTGCTTTAATAGCAGAAACTTTATTAGCACCAAAAGACTCCATTACCACATCAAACTCAGTTTGCTCTTCTGCTGCGGCTGCATCACCACCTGCTGCAGGAGCTGCTGCAACTGCAGCTGCAGAAACGCCAAATTTTTCTTCCATCGCTGATATTAAATCAACAATTTCCATAACAGTCATATTAGATACTGCTTCCAAGATATCTTCTTGTGAGATAGCCATTTTATATTCCTCTAAAATAATTGGTTGTTAAACTGCTTATAAAAGCTTAATCTTCAGTAGCTTCTACGTCTGTGCCACTTTCAGCTTCTGTACTTACTTCGCTATCGCTAGTTGCTGGTTCCGCTGCACCACTATCACGCTGCTCTTTTAGAGCCAATAAAGTACGTGCTAGTTTTTCTACAGAAGCTAACATCAACGCCATAATCAGGCTGATACCTTGATCGCGTGTAGGCAAGCTAGCCAAACGAGCTAATTCTGATCCGTCATAAGCTTCACCGTCTATAGAAACAATTTTTGCTATTAACTTATCGTTTGTTTTTGCAAAATCTTTGATTAAACGTCCAGCTGAACCCGGATCTTCCATTGAAAATGCAAGAATTAATGGACCGACCATTTTATCCTGCATACATTCAAAAGGAGTTCCGGCAACTGCACGTCTAGCCAATGTATTTTTAACGACACGCAAATAAACACCTGTTTCTCTTGCAACTGTACGTAGTGAAGTTAACTCCGCTACCGTCAGTCCACGATATTCAGCTGCAACAGCAGAATGCGCTTTAGCGGCATAGGGAGCAAGCTCCTCTACAACAGCTTTTTTGCCATCTAATGCTAAGGCCACAATTTTCTCCGTTTTTACTGATTTTCATCAGGTTTATATACCACACCTCTTGCGAGATGCACCCAACGGGTCTATCACCAGTTTCCCAGCATCAATCCCCATCTACGTAGGTTGTTATTTTAAGCCTAAGCACCTACGGTCTTTGATGATTACCACGCACTGGCAACCAAAAATTTCATACTCTCTTGTGTAGCGACAGCGACACAAAGTAATGTTATATAACGCGCAATACAGCCAGCCAGATTTTTGTTTTCACAATAAAGCAGGCACACCAAAACACAAGTAAAGTGTGCTGGCGTGTATGCGTGTTACCTAACTATTTAATTTCAATACTAGATTGATCTAAAGTAACACCTGGGCCCATCGTTGTTGACAGGCTAATTTTCTTTAAATAAACACCTTTTGCTGCACTAGGCTTCGCTTTGACTAGATCTGCAATCAATGCTTCCAGGTTTTCTTTGATATCATCCGCACTAAATTCAATCTTGCCGATTGAACTATGCACGATACCCGCTTTATCAGTACGATAACGCGCCTGACCCGCTTTTGCATTTTTTACTGCAGTTGCAACATCCGGTGTAACGGTACCTACTTTAGGGTTTGGCATCAGGCCTCGCGGACCTAATACTTGCCCTAGTTGACCCACAACACGCATTGCATCAGGCGAAGCAATGACAACATCAAAATCCATTTGACCTTTTTTAACGTCAGCAGCCAGATCATCCATACCTACAATATCAGCACCCGCCTCTTTTGCAGCATCCGCATTAGGTCCCTGTGTAAAAACAGCCACTCTGACTGTTTTACCAGAACCTTTGGGCAATAAAGTTGCCCCGCGAACATTTTGATCCGATTTTCTAGCATCAATACCCAAATTAATACTCACATCAACAGACTCAGAGAATTTTCTCGTAGCAAGTTCTTTTAAAACAGCAACCGCCTCAGCAAAAGGGTATTGACGTTCAGAATCTACTTTTTCATTAGCAATTTTTGCTCTTTTCGATAGCTTAGCCATTATAAACCTTCCACATCAAGGCCCATGCTGCGCGCACTGCCTGCAATAATTTTCACAGCTGAATCCATATTTGTTGCATTCAGATCTTCCATTTTAGTCGTTGCAATCTCTTCAAGTTGCGCACGGGTAACTGTGCCCACTTTAATCGTGTTTGGATTACTACTACCCGAAGTGATGCCGGCCGCTTTTTTCAATAAAATTGACGCGGGTGGTGTTTTAGTAATAAAGGTAAAACTTCTATCACTGTAGACAGAAATGACGACTGGAATGGGTAGGCCTTTTTCTACATCTGAAGTTTTTGCATTAAATGCTTTACAAAACTCCATAATATTGACACCATGTTGACCTAGAGCCGGACCAACAGGTGGACTTGGATTTGCTTCGCCTGCTTTTACTTGCAGCTTGATATATGCTGTGACTTCTTTAGCCATTTTATACTCCTGATTGGGTAGTAGCGCTTTTCAGCTCCCCATAGATAAAAAATCCCCATCTTCCGATGAGGACCGTTATTAATCTTAGCTATTTTTGTGCTGTTTAACTTTTTTCTACTTCATTAAATCCTAGCTCGACAGAAGTAGATCTACCAAAAATTAAAACAGAGATACGTAATTTATTTTTTTCGTAATTAATTTCTTCGATTTCACCGTTAAAGTCTTTAAACGGACCATCGTTAACACGCACAACCTCACCCACTTCAAATAGAACCTTAGGCCTTGGTTTATTAACACCTTCTTCAACTCTATTTAAAATCCTGTCTGCTTCCTGCTCTGAAATAGGCGCAGGCCGCTCTGAAGTACCGCCAATAAAACCGAGGACTCTTGGCTCGTCTTTCACCAAATGCCACGTTTCATCAGTAAGCTCCATCTGCACTAGCACATAACCGGGGAAGAATTTTCTCTCGCTTTTCCTTTGCTGACCCATGCGCATTTCAACAACTTCTTCAGTCGGCACAAGTATTTTTCCAAAGTATTCGCCCAAGCCCTCTCTTTCGATTTTCTCTTCTAGAGACTGCTTTACTTTCTTTTCATAATTTGAATATGCATGAACAACATACCAACGAATTGCCATCCTTAAACCTCTTTAAGCTGTCAGAGATGTAATTGCCCAGAACAGGAATGTATCTAGTAGCCATATAATGAAACCAACAATGATAACCATGGCAAAAACCATTAAAGTTGTTTGCATAGTTTCCGAGCGCGAAGGCCAGACTACTTTTCTCACTTCCTGCCTAGCTTCTTGAGCAAAAACCCATGAATCTTGACCTACTGCCGTTGACATCATTATCACCAATGAGACAATAACAACAGCAACCATACCTAAAACTCTATACAACTGTGAGTATTCAGAGAATTGGTAAAAAGCAACCACACCTGCACTAATCAGCACAAGAGACAAAATATATTTAAGTACATCTATACTAGATGTAGCTTCCTTTGCCTGAGTATTCATTTGATGGATTTTATTTGAGAACTTCTTGAATTTAAATAATGTTTAATGCGAGTTGGCAGGCCAGGAGGGACTCGAACCCACAACCTGCGGTTTTGGAGACCGCTGCTCTACCAATTGAGCCACTGACCTACACGCATAAACTTTAAAACAACGAGCAATTATACTTTATTAAAAGGTATTACTCAATAATTTTTGCAACAACACCCGCACCAACCGTGCGCCCACCTTCACGTATCGCAAAACGTAATCCGTCTTCCATCGCAATTGGCGCTATCAATGTCACTTCTACTGATACGTTATCACCAGGCATTACCATTTCAACACCTTCTGGCAAATCAACCGCACCCGTTACATCCGTTGTTCTGAAGTAAAACTGAGGACGATATCCATTAAAGAATGGCGTGTGACGACCACCTTCATCTTTTGATAACACATAGATTTCTGAAGTAAATCTTGTATGCGGAGTAATAGAGCCAGTATGCGCCAATACCTGACCACGCTCAACTTCTTCCCGCTTGGTTCCTCGCAACAAGATACCTACGTTATCGCCAGCTTCTCCACGATCAAGTAGCTTGCGGAACATCTCAACACCCGTACAAGTAGTTTTTGTAGTGTCTTTGATCCCCACAATCTCAATTTCTTCGCCCACAGTAATAACACCACGCTCAATACGCCCTGTTACTACGGTTCCACGACCCGAGATTGAGAATACATCTTCAATCGGCATCAGGAACGCGCCTTCTGTCGCTCTTTCTGGCTCGGGGATATAGGTATCTAGTGCTTCAACTAATTTAATGATTGATGGTACACCCAATTCACTATCATCACCTTCCAGTCCTTTTAATGCAGAACCCACGATAATTGGCGTATCATCACCCGGGAATTCGTATTGATCTAAAATCTCACGAATTTCCATTTCAACTAATTCTAGCATTTCGTTGTATTCTTCAGTTCCTACGCCGCCGCAATCTTCAGCGAGTAAGTCTGCTTTATTCAGGAATACAACAATATAGGGAACACCCACCTGTCTTGACAACAGGATATGCTCTCTTGTTTGTGGCATAGGACCATCAGTCGCACCACAGACTAAAATGGCTCCATCCATTTGCGCCGCACCGGTAATCATGTTTTTCACATAATCCGCGTGACCTGGGCAGTCTACGTGTGCGTA
>JAUXBW010000192.1 GCA_030619185.1 Methyloprofundus sp. | reverse complement strand
GGTTTATAATGCAATTATCATGCCTATAATAATATGCATATATTTCAAGGGGGTAGAGATGTGCATAGTATATTAATATGTAAACTATGTTATATGGCTTGTTTTTATGCGCTAAATAACCTATTGAAATAAATTTTTATGCAAAAATACACATCATAATCTCAGTTATAAATATTGCAGCTCATGCTCTTCATTTTTTTATTTTTTTGTTAAAATAATTATCATTCAAACTACCGCATTAATCTCATTATCAGGGGAGCTTTCTTGCACCTAAATCAGCTATTATCAGGAAAATGTGCAACTCAAAAGATCGGCTTGGCTTTAGGTCCAGCTCTTTTTATAAGTAGCTTGTTTTTTGGCGATATTGCTCCAGAAAATCCAGCGTTAAACCGTATGCTAGCAGTGACTCTACTGATGGTAGTCTGGTGGGTGACTGATGCGATCCCGTTATTTGCGACTGCGCTTTTGCCGATGATTTTTTATCCTATACTAGGGATCTTAAAAAGCACAGCCACGGCACCGATTTACTTTAATAGCACTATTTTCCTGTTTCTGGGGGGCTTTATGATTGCTCTGACTATGGAAAAGTGGCATCTGCATAAGCGCATTGCATTGTTTATCATAAAATTGATTGGAGGAGGGCCGCACAGAATCATTTTGGGGTTTATGCTTGCGTCTGCTTTTTTGTCTATGTGGATATCTAATACTGCGACTGCGATTATGATGGTGCCGATTGGCTTGGCTATTATATTGCAGATGGAAGAAGATTTTAGTCAGATAGAAACCCGCCAATTTACCACCTGTTTAATGTTAGGTATTGCTTATGGCTGCTCTATTGGAGGTATTGCTACCTTAGTGGGAACGCCTCCTAACCTTTCTTTTGTGCAGATTTTCCAGATTACTTTCCCACAGGCTGAACCCATTGCATTTGGTGACTGGATGCTGATGGCTTTACCCATATCAGTTGTTATGCTACTGATCGTTTGGCTTATACTGTGTAAAGTTTTGTTTAGCATTCCTGATAAGCTACGCATTGATCAAAGTATTATTAATCAGGAATACAAGGCATTAGGCTCAATGAGTTATGAAGAAAAAGTCGTGTTGATTATTTTTTCATTAACAGCTGTTTTGTGGGTATTTAGAAAAAATCTAACTCTGGGGGGCATCACTATTCCCGGCTGGTCTCAATTGCTTCCTTATCCCGCTTTGATTGATGATGCGACAGTGGCTTTAAGCATGGCAATGCTGATGTTTATTATTCCCACTCGAAGTAAAGGCGTTAAAAGTGCCAGCTTGATGGAAGCTGATGTGATACAAAAACTTCCCTGGGGCATAGTGATCCTTTTTGGGGGAGGGTTTGCGCTAGCAAAGGGCTTTCAGGTAACCGGGCTTTCTGCGTTTATAGGCCATCAATTTAGCGGCCTTGCCGGAACGCCACCCTTAATGATGATTATCACAATCTGTACGGGCATTATCTTTTTAACTGAACTGACATCCAATACCGCAACAACAGAAATGATTCTTCCTGTTTTAGCCTCGGTTGCTATTGCGATGCAAACCAACCCTCTACTGTTAATGATTCCGGCAACGCTTTCAGCCTCTTGCGCCTTTATGTTTCCTGTCGCCACGCCACCTAATGCGATTGTTTTTGGCAGTGGGCGAGTGAGCATATCAGATATGGTGAGGGCGGGTATTGTTATCAATATTATCGGTGTTATTATTATCTCGCTATTTTTTTTCCTGATCGGAACAGCAGTCTTTTCAATAGACCCTGATGTAATCCCTGCCTGGGCTGAGATAAAAAACTAAATTATGTTCTTGTCTATGAGTTTACATAAGAATAAGCTCGTTAATTGGGGGAGAGGGGGGTTAAGGGGAATTTAGCGACCAGATATAATCAACTACCAGATCCAGCTCTTTTGCTGTCAGAATTTTATTTCTGCCAAAGGGGGGCATGCTTGTATTAGTGTTGAATTGAGTCGCATCCCAGATAATATCTTTGAGTTGTTTTTTTGAGGCATACTTTGCCTGCATATTGATAAGGGCAGGGCCGATATTACCAGGATCTTCACCGTCCTCAATGACATGGCAGGCCAGACAATTACCCTTACTACGCTGAAAACTGATTTCCTTACCTGTTGCCAGGCGTTGTTGTGTCGTCAGGGAAGAGCAAGCAACAAGCGTGCAGATTAAGACGAGAGACAATACTGTTTTCATTTGAATAAGGATTGATAAGCCTGAGTTGATTGATAAGGTGTGCTGTTAAAAACCCCTCCGATAACTGCTAATATATCAGCTCCAGCACTGAGTAATTCAGCACCATTATCGGGTAATATTCCACCAATGGCCACGATGGGAACATTGATACATGTTTTTGCTTGCTGTAAGCTGGATATCTGCGCAGCAGTTGCCAGAGGTTTGGAACTGGATGGAAAAAAACGGCCAAAGGCAACATAATCAGCTGAGAGTTTTTGTGCCTGTAATGCTAGTTCGACACTGTTATAGCAGGAAATACCAATCATGGCTTTTTTACCTAATATTTCACGCGCATGGCTGAGTAGGGCATCATTCTTACCGATATGTACACCATCGGCACCTATTCGTTTTGCCAGCTTTATATCATCATTGATAAGCAGGGGAATATTATCTGCGTGGCAGAGTTCCTTTAAAGCACCAGCCAGATAGGTAGCGTCGGTAGGGTGCTTATCCCGGTATTGCAGGATTTTTATGCCGCCCTTTATTGCCTCACTGACATCCGCAATAATTTGCTCTGCCGTTTTGTGTTCAGTTTTAGTGATGGCGTATAGGCCTGATTGAGGGAAATTCACTAGTAAAGACTCATATCAATAGCTTAGGAACGTGCACGTTCCTAAGCATTATCTTGCATCCAGAATAAGCGATTAGGAATATGTTGTCCTTTACCCGGTTGATAGCCAGAGTTTAAGCTATTCCAGGTGTATTCCTGCGCTTCTAGTAGACAGGTTTCCACTTCTAGTCCATGGGCAATTAATGCGGCAATACTGGATGCCAGGGTGCAGCCAGAGCCATGATAGTTATACGGCAGTCTATCCCAGGTGTAAGTTTCTATACATTTCCCTTTGTAGAAAAGCTGGTTGCTGACTGCATCACTCTGTTCGTGTGCGCCGGTAATCAGTACATATTCACAACCTAGTTCTAGTAATTTACTGCCTGATAGCTGTAGGTCATCCAGATTTGCAAGCTGGCGAGCTTCTATACTATTCGGTGTGAGTATAGTTGTCCGGGGGAGCAGTAATTCTACAACCGTTTCAATCAGTGTATCATTGGATAAAACCGCACCGCCGCCTGCAGCCAGGACAGGATCTAAAATCACGGGTAATGTAGAATATTCGCTTAAAATGGTATGGATGGCTTTAGCTGTTTCTACATGACCAATCAAACCAATTTTAATAGCTTTTACCGGTAAATCCTCTAAAATAGTTCTCGCTTGTGAAATAATAGCCGAAGCCGGTTGGGGCAACATTTGTTTTACATCGCGAGTATCTTGATCTGTTAATGCAGTGATAACACTTGCTGCATGACATTGATGACTAACAATGGTTTCAATATCAGCCTGTATACCAGCACCACCACTGGGGTCGTGGCCTGATAAACAAAGTACAACGGGTTTAGTTGCTAAGGTCATAAAATTTTAGTTCGATCATAATGAAAATATGCTGTTATTTAACCAGAAAGTCATCAACAAATGCTTAATAATGATAAGTTTTATTCTGTTTTCTGCCTGTACAGTGTATAAGGATCCATTAGGAATATATAAAATTACTCAACTTAGGCTAGACGCAGAAGCAATATTCAGGCGACAAAATACTGCCGTAAGTAAAGTTATGATCCTCACCATGGATGAAGAGAACAGTACTCTGGCCGAAGCGGAGCAAGATATGATGGATTCTTGTCATGAGTTAAATGCCTATGCTATTCGCATTCGTGATAAGTTGGGCGATGATTTAATTGCTCAGCAGCGGGTTTTAAATTCATTGGATGCGTGTGCAGCGGCAACCCGAAAATTAGAAGAGTTGGTGCAATCGGGGGCTTATTAACCAGCAGATTGTTTGCAAACATATGTTTGAATCGTACTTTCTTCTAACGGGGCGCAGATCTTTAGCCTGCATTTTAAAAAGCAGACTAAAGATCTACGCCCCAGGTTTGTTCGGGTTATTCCGTGCGTGTTCCTAAATAAAACTAACAACTTTTAAGTAACCGTCCAGCCC
>JAUXBW010000006.1 GCA_030619185.1 Methyloprofundus sp. | reverse complement strand
GCCCATAGGACGTGGTTATTCTTATCTATATTGTCTTTATTCTGTCGAAGTTCCTGTCCCCTTTGCATCTGCTGCGCCCGTTATGAACTTCGCTTTCAGCTTTTTAAACGCCGACCAAAGAGTTGTATCCATCACCACCTGATTGCCTATTGAAACAATGACTCGTGTCAGTTCTGGTATCTTGGTTTTTGTCGAGATCATATAGATAGGCTGTACATATAACACCGAATTCTCACCCATCGGTAAAATGACCATACGCCCTTTTGCTACTGTTGATCCATGCTGATCCCATAAGGTAAATTGCTCTGATATTTCTGGGCTTTGATCAATTAGTGCCTCAACCTGTGCCGGTCCATTGACCTGTATGTCCTTACCAAATTTATAGATCGTGATATAGGGGTCATAACTATTTTGCCCACAACCCTTGGTATCTAATGTTCCTGCAAGACCTATCATACTCAGGTTGCTACGATTAATAGGAGTCATCGGATTAATCATGACAAATTCTTCGCGGTCTTCGCAATGTTCAAAATCCATCGTTTGGTAATAGGGCATCACATATTTTTTATTTACTTTTGCAAATTGCCATGTCTCAGCCTGTTCATAGAATAATTCTGGCTGAATTTGATGGTATTTGGCATATACCATCATTTGCATATAATAAAGCTCACGCGGGTAACGTAAATGGTTACGTAAATCGGCGGGCATTTTATCCAGAGAATTAAAAACCCCTGGATAGGCCACCCGATAGGCGTTAATAATAGGGTCTTTGCTATCCGAGATATAATATTTTGTCGAACCATCATAGGCATCGACAATAATTTTAACTGAGTTGCGAATATAGTTAAAATTCTGTGTCCCTGATAAAAAGTCATCCCTGGCAAATTTTGAAACTGGATATTTATCGGATAAGGTATATGCGTCTTGAATCCAGTAAAAGCGATCTTTGGTAACAACTAAATAAGGGTCTGTATCCAGGTGTAAAAAGGGCGTAATGTGATTGATTCTATCAACAATATTACGTCTAATTAATAGCTTACTCTGCTTGGATATATTGCTCGAGAAAAAAATCTTTTCATCTCCAAAATAAAAAGCAAACAGTAATTTTCTAAAAAAAGAAGGGAAGGGTATCCCCGCCCCGCCCTTATAAACACCATCCACATCCTTGGCTGAGTCCGATAAACCCATGACATCCAGGTCATTGGGGACAATGGCATAAGTGTATTGTTCCTGGCCATAATAAATATCGGGGGTATTAACCGCAAAACCAACATTAGAGGTCATATTCAAGTCACGTAAATACCACAGAATGGGTTTTCCTGCGTCTTGTGCTGCCGGAGTGACTACTGCACCAAAACCATGGGTATAACGTAAATGGATGTTTTCCCAGTTTTTTGCCGCACTCGGTAATTTATCTGTATTCAGTTCGCGCGCAGATAAATTGACTTGCTGGGTATGATCATTTAAAAAATAACGATCTTCATCTACGCTATGAAAAGTATAATAAGGGCGTATTCCCTGTAGCTGCCTATAACCATCAATTAATAAGTCTCTATCCCATACGGGAATATTCTCAAAATGTTTCTTGGTTCCCCAGGCTTCAATATCTTTGCTAGCATCTAAATTAACCTTGTAATCAATAATATTGATATTATCCAGATCAAATGCATCCAGAGTTGCTTGAATATTATTCTCCATAAACTGACCTTCAGTCAGTACGGGGTTAGGGCGAACAATAAAGGTGTTAATCAAGCTAGGTATAAAAGAAACATTTTGCAGGCCTAATGCGATTAAAAAACCACCTAAAGCAATATAAATTGGCACGATGGTACGATGCTGTCTAGAAAAAATATAGATCACTACCGATACAAATAAAGCCAGTACTGAAATAATACTTAGCCAGATCAAAGGTAATAAATATCGCAGCTCAACAAAACCAGGCCCAAAAAACACAGGTTCATGCGAATTAACATACAGCAATGAAAAGCGATCCAGAAAAAGCCCCCAGACAACAAATAAAACAGTGAAACCCAGCAAAATTGTCAGGTGAATTTTGGCACCCAGCGGATAGTCCTTATTCTGGTTTGGCACAAAAATATGTTCAATCCAGTACAGCGCTGTCACCAGAAAAAACAAAATAATGGATGAATACAGAAGCTCTTGTTGAATCAACATATACAGCGGATATGAAAAGAGATAAAAACTCACATCCTGAGCATAAACAGGGTCAAGGGTACCTGAAGAGCTACCAAAGAAATATAATAAAGCCGATTCCCACTGGTGATAGAAAGGGCTTGCAATCACTACCGCTAGTATTAAAGATAAGGGGGTATAAATCTTTACCGAACCATACATAAAGATATCAGCAAAGGTTTGGAATCGTTGTCGTTTGTCAGCACTCACCAGTATTTCATCGGGGGGATTCAGGCCTAAGTAACGTGAAGCAATCCAGAAATGAAAAAAGAATATGCTGAAAAATAACAGTGTCACAGCACCTGAGAAGATAAAACGGTACAGCAGCCTTAACCAGAAGTAGCCTTCAAAATCAAGCGAACGGAACCACCATAGGTCGACAAAGAAATCGACGAAGACAAAATAAAATAGAATATAGACAATTAAAGCAAGTGCTGTCAGCCCAAGTATAATGGGCAACAATTTCCAGTTCCTCATGGAAGCCTCTTTGTTATGTGAATTAAGCGGTATTTAAAGGTATTATAGCAAAACCTCGCAAAAGACAGGTCGAGAATAGATGCGAAGTGATATAAAGAACATTCTATCTTAACTAGACTCGCGATAAATAGCATTCTTAAGCAACGCGTACGAATTACATAATCAAGGTAGGTGCGGATTCATCCGCAGAGTGCAGCTAAAGCGACACCTACAATTATCCTGGAAAAATTTCCTGCCCCTTATTGCTAATGATTTAGATCCATCAGCCGAACAGTTGATCGAGCATTATGGGACAGAGCGGGACATCAAACCCGAGGCTCAAAGAACTTAAAATGAGGCATAGAGGGCCAGAAAAACCAGTGCCGTCATCGCAGGCAGTGACCAGGCACTTGAACTTCTGTATGATAACGCCAACAATAAAATGCTCAAAACTGACGCGCCTTAAACTTATGAATATTCTTATTTTTTCCCCCGCCTGGGTGGGGGACATGGTTATGGCACAAACGCTCTTTAAAGTGCTGCAGCAACAAGACGCAGATGTCTCGATTGATGTCATTGCACCTCCCTGGCCCTATGATTTATTGCAGCGTATGCCGGAAGTAAATAAGCATTACAAGGTTGCCGTTCAACGTGGAAAGTTTAGCTGGCAAGCTCGCCGGGATATCGCAAAGAGACTGCAAGATATGCATTATGACTGGGCTATTACTATGCCAGTCACCTGGAAATCAGCCTTAAACGGCTATTGGAGCAACGCGCCCAGGCGCACGGGTTTTCTCGGAGAAATGCGTTATGGTTTATTAAACGACAGACGTGCATTAGATACCAAACGGCTCCCGTTTATGGTGCAACGTTATGTTTCACTGGGTTTAGAGGTCGATGCTAAAATACCTGAACTACAGAGTATTCCACAGCCAGAATTAACAGTTGATAAAGAAAATGCTAAAAGCTGGTTACAAAAACTTAATGATCAGCAATCCCGGCCTATTGTTGCATTAATGCCAGGGGCTGAATTTGGCCCCGCAAAGCGCTGGCCAGCTGAGAACTATGCGCAGCTTGCAAAAAACCTGGTGCAATCCGGTTATCAAGTACTAATTTTAGGCTCAGCTAAAGATTCTGCAACAGCCGAAGCAATAGTGCAAAAAAGTGCTGTTCAGCTCATTAATTTATGCGGTAAAACCAGTCTGTTAGATGCTGTGGACATACTGTCCTGTGCCGATCTGGCGATTAGTAATGACTCGGGCTTAATGCATATTGCCGCTGCGGTTAAAATTCCGCAAATTGCTATTTATCGAAGTTCTACGCCTGAATTTACACCACCACTTAATGATAAGGCAATTATTTTACAAGCTGAATTTAATAACCCATCGGTGGATAGAATAAAACTAAAATCACTAGATGGCATTGAAGGCTTTACTGATGTTTCTGTTACGAATGTGCAATCCGCTATACAGTTTGCGTTATTAACACATGAGTGATAATCAAGCCCTGCGTATTGCCGTACTAATCCGTCATTACACACGCATTGGCGGTGCTGAACGCTATTGTGTTGAGTTGACGGAGCGTCTGGCTAAACAGCACGAGGTGCATTTATTCTGTCAGGCCATTGAAATTGAGCCATCCCCTAATATTGTTGTCCACATAATCCAAAAAAAACGCGAAAAACCACGATATCTTAATCAACTAGAATTCTCCCGGCAGACTCGTATAGCAACTGCAGGTCAATTCGATATCGTGCATTCACATGATATGGTGACTCACGCAAATGTGCAGACGCTGCACGTGCCTTGCGTACTGAGTCGATACACCGAAATAGCAGGCATAAAAAAAATTATGCGTTATTTGAATACAGCTATTAGCCCACGCTTGCTTGCCTACCTATGGCTAGAAAGGAAGCAAATCTGCAACAAAAATCACCGCCAGATTATTGTTGTCTCAGAGTTTTTAGCTAGAAACATCACACATAGCTATCCAGGTATTGTTAACAATATAAAGATCGCCTATCCTGGCATACAAATATCACAAACTGAAAAGGCGCAAGTAGCACAGCGCAATAATCAGCGAGAAGCACTCGATATTCAGGAAGGTGACTTTGTTATTCTTTTTGTTGCCAATGATTATCAGCGTAAAGGCTTACGGGTCATTATAGAGGCTATAAAAACATTAAATAATCCACAGCTACATTTGGTCGTAGCAGGTGATGATAACCCTGAAAAGTTCATGCAGCATGTCAATACTGCAGGCCTAAGTAAGCAAGTCCACTTTATAGGTCGGTGCAATGATATACATGCCTTATATCCAATTGCTGATGTTTTAGTTCACCCAACTCTGGCTGATACCTACGCCATGGTAGTCCTGGAGGCAATGGCACATGCTGTCCCCGTTATTGTTAGTAATGCGCAATATTGCGGTTTTTCAGAGCACTTAACAACACAGGAAGCTTTGCTTATCGAAAACCCCAGGGATGCAAAAGAGTTGGCAACGCACATTAATAGGCTTCTGGTCAACCCAGACCTACGCCAGTCTTTAGCTGCAAATGGAAAAAATAAAGCTCTGACCATAAGCTGGGAAGATACTTTGAAGCAGACATTATGTGCGTATTATAAGGTTTTAGAGTCTTAAGGCGGTTTGACGAAACAACCCTACCAACCTTGCTGGTCTTTTTGTTCCTGACTAAACGATCTCAATCGTTACGTAGAATGACTATGCTCCTCTTGAGATAGTCCAGTCAGAAACAAAAGTCCGGCGCAATCTTGGTAGATTTATTCCGACAAACCACCTAACTGTATGAGCGGTCTTTAGCCGCGAATGGTTGCAGTTATTTCGCGGCTAAAGACCGCTCATACAAAAACAGTTTGATATAATTTCCGCTTTTTCCAGGACTCTAGGGAGGAGCACACCCAAGCTCATCACATGCTAAAAAAAACACTTATTTTCCTGCTATTTATTATCATTCTACTTCTGGTCGGCTATTTTTCTCTTGCTGCCAAATATAAATATGATGTCACTCAGGATTATCAATATGCTATCAACAATAGCAAGCACACTTCGACGGAGGTTCTGGTAAAACAGGGGGAATTTACACTCAAGAGCCCAGAAAAATGGGATACGGGCTTTATTAAGTTAAAACTGGCAACAACAATCAGCGGATATTTTGCCGAACCTTATGTGGAAATTATTAGTGCTCAGAAACGCTCTATTTTAAGCTTTGAGCGTGGCGTTCGAGGTATACGCTATATTAACTTACCCGCATATAGTAAGCATAAACAAACCATTCAGCTTATTGCTCACCATTTATCAATTAATGATCAACAGGCTAAACTCGTTTTATTTACCAACCCAAAAATACAAAACCATCCCCGAGTACTCGTGATTGCGCCACACCCAGATGATGCAGAAATCGCCGCATTTGGATTGTATAGCAACAATACTAGCCTGATTCTAACGATAACTGCAGGTGAAGCAGGGCCGCATACATACGACGAAGTGTACTCCGATACTAATCAGCATTACCAGGCAAAGGGTAAATTGAGAGTATGGAATAGTATTACCGTGCCAATGTTAGGCGAGGTCATGCCGGAGCACGCAATAAACCTCGGCTATTTTGATGGGACTTTACAGCAAATGGCTGAGGATAAAACCCGCTCTGTTAATTCACTGTCTACAGATATTGAGAGTGTAAACCATTTTCGCAGGCAAAACTTATCTAGCCTGACCCCTTTAAGCAAGGGCAAAGCAAACTGGCCTGCATTACTTGATGATTTAAAGCAGATTTTACAAAACTACAAACCAGATATCATCGTCACCCCTTATCCAGAAATCGACTGGCATACTGATCATAAGCTTGCCACCCTGGCGATCATTAGCACCATAAAGGAATTAAAACTTCAGCAGGGACAGTTGCTCTTGTACACTAATCACCTAACGGCCAATAATTACTTTCCGTATGGACAACAGGGTGAGCTAGTTGCTATCCCACCAGATTTTAATCGGTCGCTTTACTTTGACAGTATATACTCCTTCACTCCTGCGCAACCCAAGGCGAAGATATTCGCACTTGAGGCGATGCATGACTTGCGCCTTGACACCAGTTGGCTAAGTATTTCTGGCGCGTTTAAAGTTTTATGGACGACACTAGGAAACAAACTATTACTAAAAGATCAAACTTATTTTAGAAGAGCTGTTAGAGAAAATGAGTTGTTTTTAGTGGTTAATTTCTCCAGTTTATATAACCCGACAACGATACATCGCTTAAATGGTACCACCGAGTAACTTTCCCCTTAGGGAGCTGGAAATAAATAATCATCCGATATTGGGTAGGATTTTTGTTTCCATCTCCCTTATTATACGAATTCAGGAAATTTAAAGTTCAATATGCAAAAAACAAAACTCAGTGTTATTATTATCACTAAAAATGAGCAGGATTTAATTCGAGACTGCTTACAGTCAATATCCTGGGCCAATGAAATTATCATCGTTGATTCGGGTAGTCATGACAATACATTGGATATTTGTCGGGAATATACCCAACATATTCTCACCAATAGTGATTGGCAAGGTTTCGGTTATCAAAAAAACCTGGCATTACAGCAGGCGACAGGTGACTGGGTATTTTCAATCGATGCTGATGAGCGCGTTACGCCTGATCTAAAGCAAGAGATACAGAAAGCAATTCAATCGGGTACTCATATTGCCTATAAAATACCCAGACTAACTTACTTTCTGGGAAAAGAGATGCGTCATGGCGGCTGGTGGCCTGATTACGTATTGCGCTTGTTTTTACGTGAACAGGCTGAATTTAGTCAAGACATAGTGCATGAGAAAGTATTGGTAGAAGGTGCTACAGGTCTGCTCAAGAGTCCATTAATCCATCATAGCTATAATAATCTGGAGCAAGTTCTGGTTAAAAATGACCAATATTCAACAGCTGCGGCAATAAAGGCACATACACAAGGCAAACAAAGTAGTTTAGGTAAAGCTTTAGCGAGAGCTGGCTGGACATTTATACGGGCTTATGTTCTTCGCGCTGGCTTTCTTGATGGAAAAGAGGGTTTTATTGCAGCATTCAGTAAAGCTGAAGAGACCTACTATCGCCAGTTAAAACTAAGCTATCTATGCAAATAATAATCTGTCCATAGAGCCCGGCAGTCGATGGTCTATAAAATACCCGATTCTGCTTCTTGCTTCGGGAATAACTCGGTGACAGAGAGCGTACGAAGTTTTTAAATTAAACATGCTAAAAAAACACAAGGCTCGCAGAAATACCGGGCACAAAGCTTCAACTAATCGGCGCATTTTTTCTGGTATGGCCGTTGTTGCCGTGATGACCTTAGTCGTCAAGCTTATGGCAGCTGCGAAAGAGCTGGTTATTGCGGACTATTTTGGCACAGGCGAAATGGTTGATGCCTTTCTATTTGCCTATCTTTTACCCGCTTTTGCCATCAATGTATTGTCCGGCTCATTTAGTGCCGCAATGATGCCTACCTATATTCGCACCCGGGATAATCAGGGTGAGCAAGCAGCAAATAGTTTGTTTTCGTCACTGATGCTGATAGGTGTATTGTTCTTGCTAGTGGCAGCGGGACTTTTGGCTGCATTTGCGCCAACGATACTATCACTACTGGGCTCAGGCTTTAGTGAGCAGACTATGCTGCTCACTCAGACACTTTTTTACTGGCTATTGCCTGTTCTTGTACTCACAGGGATTGGCCAGCTTTTAGCCACCATAATCAATGCGGGTGAGCGTTTTGCAACGGTTGCACTGGCTCCTGCGCTAACTCCGATCTGTACCGTTATTGCCTTAATCACCCTGGCTGATGAATGGGGTATCTTCGCTTTGGCGGGGGGGGCGGTGCTAGGTGCCGGGCTAGAATTGCTGGTACTGATAATTGCAGCTGTGCGTAAGAATATCCCGGTGTTACCTAGGTGGCATGGGATGACGGAAGAGTTGCGTACCGTGATTGGCCAGTATACGCCCATGATCGCAGGGGCATTTTTAATGAGTGGTACGGGGCTGGTGGATCAATCTATGGCAGCGATGCTAGAGCCAGGCAGTGTCGCCACACTTAATTATGCTAATAAAGTGGTGGCCATGATATTAAGTATTGGCTCCATGGCATTGGGTACAGCCGTACTCCCCCATTTTTCACGCCTGGTAGGAAACGAAGACTGGGCGGGCTTACGCCATACGTTTAAAACTTATGCACGGTTAATTGTTTTTATCAGCATACCGGCTACCGCGCTATTGTTTCTTTTTTCCCAGCCTATTATCCAGCTATTATTTGAAAGGGGTGCGTTTACAGCTGCTGATACCCAGCTTGTATCTCAGGTGCAAGCCTACTATCTATTACAATTACCTTTTTATATGTTGGGGATATTAGGCGTGAGACTCATTAGTGCAATGACAAAAAACACCGTTTTAATGAAAATATCTGCGCTGAATTTAGTGGTTAATATTATCGGTAATTATGTGCTAGTACAGTACTACGGTGTTGCCGGTATCGCTTTGTCTACAGCTCTAGTATACATATTGTCCTGTGCGATGATTTGTCTTTATTTGTTTAAGCATAACGTAAAGGGAAAGGTTTAGCATGCAGTTACTTATCTTTATCCACTCGCTTTCCTCGGGTGGTGCCGAACGAGCCAGCACCAATCTTGCCAACTACTGGGCTGAAAAAGGCTGGGGTATTACCCTTGTTACCATGACTGGGAGTGAGCAGGATTTTTACCAGCTACATCCGGATATTCAGCGTATTGCCCTGTGTCTTGACGCGGAAAGTTCCGGCCTATTGACAGCAATCAAAAGCAATGTCCAGCGCATAACAGCCCTGCGCCGTGTACTTAAACAACAGCAACCTGATATCGCGCTCGCCATTATGACGACTGCCAATATATTACTGGCACTGGCAGCAAGAGGGCTTAATATAGCTGTGCTAGGTTCTGAGCGTATTCACCCCCCGATGTTACCTCAGGGAAGAGTGTGGGAATGGTTGCGCAAACGCAGTTATCGTCACCTGGATGCCGTCACCGCACTGACAGAGGAGACAGCCCGCTGGCTAAAGGCAGAGACATACGCACAATATGTCCCCATCATTCCTAATGCCATCACTTATCCGATCGCTAACCACCCACCCAGAGTGAGCCCTGAAATTACGACAGGCGAAAACTTTAAGCTGATAGCTGTTGGGCGACTGTCTCCGCAAAAAGGGTTTGACCGCCTCTTGTCTGCTTTTGCTGTATTAGCCTCCCGGTTTCCTGATTGGAACTTAACCATTCTTGGTGAAGGTCCCTGCCGGGATGCACTTGAAAAACAACGAGCCGAGCTTTTATTAAAACAGCGAGTTTCATTACCTGGAGCAGTTGGCAATCTGGGAGAATGGTACTCAGCCGCAGATTTATATGTACTGAGCTCACTTTTCGAGGGTTTCCCCAACACACTGGTCGAAGCAATGGCCTATGGCTTGCCTGCCGTCAGTGTTGACTGCGATACCGGCCCACGGGATATTATTCATGATAAACTTGATGGACTGTTAGTGGCACAAAACAATCAAGAGGCACTGGTAGCTGCGTTAGCCTCCCTGATGAGTGATAAAGCATTACGCCAGCAATATGCTTCCCGGGCTACCGAAATTAGAGAAACACTCTCCATGCAGAAAATTTCCGGGCTGTGGGAGCAACTATTTGTAGAGTTAAGTAAGAATCATAGATCTTAGATTTAATCAATAAGTGACGCATAGAAACATGAAACATATTCTCTTTTTTATTCGCGCACTGGATGCCGGTGGTGCAGAGCGACAATTGGTCGTTACCGCCAAAGGTCTGGCAGACAGAGGGCATAAAGTCAGTGTATTAAGCTTTTATAGCGGCGGCTTTTATGCGGATGAATTTAATGAGTCAAAGGTACAATTACTCAGCCTGCAAAAAAAAGGACGCTGGGATCTGGTCGGTTTTTTGTTACGTTTGATCAAGCTATTACGTCAGCAATCTCCTGATGTTATTTATAGCTATCTAGGCGTGGCCAATATACTTTCTGTGCTGATGCACCCCTTTATTACATCCACACGGATCGTTTGGGGGGTACGTGCTTCAAATATGAATTTAAAGGAATATGACTGGTTATCTCGCTGGAGTTATCGCCTTGAATGCAGACTGTCGCGGTTTGCGGACATCATCATTGCCAATTCGCATGCCGGATTAACATTTGCGCTGGCGCATGGCTTTCCTGAAAAAAAAATAACTGTTATCCCGAATGGTATCGATACTGAACGCTACTATCCTGACAAACTAGCAGGTGAGGCATTGCGTAAGGCGTGGGGTGTAGCTGAGAATGAGCTGTTAATCGGTGTAGTAGGACGTATAGATCCTATGAAAGCCCATCCTGTTTTCTTAGAGGCGGCTACACTAGTTAATCAGCAGTATGAGCAGGTACGTTTTGTATGCGTGGGCACAGGCGAAGCGGAATATGCAAAGGCGATGCATACACTGGCGACAGACTTGGAATTAGATAAGGTGCTGATTTGGGCGGGGCGGCATGCTGATATGCTTGCTGTGTATAACGCTCTTGATATCGTATCCTTGTCGTCTTCTTATGGCGAGGGTTTTCCTAATGTTATTGGCGAGGCGATGGCGTGTGGCGTGCCCTGTGTAGCAACAGATGTGGGTGATTCAGCTTTAATTATTGATGCGACTGGTTTAGTCGTACCAGCAAAAAAAAGTAAAGCATTATTTAGGGCGTGGTGTGAGATACTTTTGTTAGATAGTAAGGATTTTAAGCGACTCTCTGTGCTTGCGCGTGAGCGTGTTATAAATGAATATAGCATCAACGCATTACTTGATAGAACGGCGACGGTGTTAGTAAATGAGTAAATTAAAGGCTAGGGGGCAAATTGACAAGCTGGAAGTCACTGCACTATATCGTGATAAATAATCGCTTATGAACTTTAAAATAGATGAAAAAAACCGGAGTTTTACAGCGGAGGCGTTTTTAATAGTAATGGCATTCTGGATTGGTAGTTACGCCTATTACCAAATGTTTTTGATCTACGAATTAAAACCTTTATACAGCTACCTGCTAATTGTGTTTTTTACTTTTCTCTGGGTATTGTATCAACGTGTCATTAATCCAGCCAGGCTAGGACCAATGGACGACAGGCTTAAAAATATATGTCTGTGGATTTGTTTGTATATTTCATGGACTAGCATCACTTACCTTTATTCATCCCAAAGTAGCATTGCGACAGAAGCACTGATTATAGCGCTGGAAACATCGGCACTGTTGGCTTGCTTTGTCATGTTGGTAAACAATTCAGTACGTGTTGTTGAGTTATCTGCTGTTTTTGCCATCTTGGCATTGGCAGGGTCGGTAATGTGTCTATGGGACTTTTTTGAGCCAACTTATAGCACTGTACCTGGGAGAGGGGCTGGACTTTATAGAAACCCAACGATTGCAGGCGAGGTAATTTCCTTAGCTATGACAGCTGGTTTTATGCTTATACCCAAAAAAGTGAGGTGGATATACCTGGCTTTCTGTGGGCTGGGGGTGTTGGCAACATTTTCCAGAGCTTCCTGGCTTTCGTGGGGAGTAGCAGTGATAGGCCTTGCTATCATGGGGTATATAGCTGGTGAAAGAAAACTTTCCCGCTTATTGATGCTTTTGTTTATCATTATGCTAATTGCTTTGCTTATGTTTGCCCTTTTTTTCGGCGCGACAGAGAGCCTCATCAATGAGCTGGGCCTACAACAATATATGACTATAAACACTTTAAACAGGCTGGGCATTGGCGACGAAGCCTCTTTGGGAGATTTTTCTGCAAACGAAAGGCGTAAAGTTCTAATGTTTTCACTAGATATGATTAGGAACGCTCCTTATTTCGGTAATGGTCTAGGCTATACTAAAGAGTGGCCTATGCGGGTCGGGCCGCATAATATGTATTTACTACAGTGGGTGGAAGGAGGACTTATTCAAATTATATTATATATAAGCCTGCTATTAATCCTATGGATTATGGCCTCCAGCTTAGGAAAAATTATGCTGATGCAATTTGTACTCAATAGTCTGTTTACGCATAATAACCTTGAGCATCCCGCCATGCTGCTCTTATTTGCATTTATTATTGGTACGCGATTAATTAACCCTGCTCAATCAAATAGGCTTCAGGGCGACATGCATACAGCTAATAAACTGGAGGCCACTGTGCTATATCGTGATAAATAGTCAGTTATGAGCTTTGATATAGATAAAAAAAACCGGAGCTTTTCAGCGGAGGCGTTTTTAATAGTAATGGCATTCTGGATTGGTAGCTACGCCTATTACCAAATATTTCTAGGCTATGAATTAAAGCCTTTATACAGCTATTTGCTCATCGTTTTTTTTACTTGTTTCTGGGTGCTAACGCAACGCATATTAACACCTGCCAGGCTAGAGCCAAGGGATCAGGGGCTTAAAAACATATGCGTGTGGATATGTCTGTATATTTTATGGACCAGCATCACTTATTTTTATTCATCCCAAAGCAATATTGCGCTGCAGGCACTGATAATGGCACTTGAGGCATCGGCACTGATGGCCTGCTTTGTGATACTGCTAAACCACCCGGTGCGCGTTGCCGAATTATCTGTTGTACTTGCTATATTGGCACTGGCAGGGTCAGCAATGTGTCTATGGGACTTTTTTAAGCCCACTTTTAGCACGGTTGCGGGTCGTGGAGCAGGGCTCTACGGCAACCCTACGATTGCCGGTGAGTTTATTGTCCTGGCCATGGTGGGTGGTTTTATGCTCATCCCCAGGCGCATGCGCTGGATATACATCTTATTCTGTGGGCTTGGGATACTTGCAACATTTGCCAGAGCTGCCTGGCTATCCTGGGGAGTGGCCGTGGTAGGTCTTGCCTTTATGGGATATACGCATAGTAATAGGCGGTTGTACTGGTGGATGCTACTGTCTATCAGCGCACTTATTGCTTTACTTTTAGTTGCCCTTTTTTCCGGGGTGACAGAAAGCATTATCAAGGTCTTGGGTCTGCAACAATATATGACGATAGATACCTTAAACAGGCTAGGCATTGGTGAGGCTTCCTTAGAAAATTTCTCTGCACATGCTCGCTGGGATATCGCAAAATTTTCCCTTAACAAGATCAGCGAGGCTCCTTTTTTCGGTCATGGTATCGGCTATACAAATGAATGGGCTGCAAAGGTCGAAACGCACAATATGTATTTGCTGCAGTGGGTAGAAGGTGGAATTATTCAGTTTGCATTATATATAGCCTTGCTGATTTTAATATGGAATATGGCCTCGGGTATAGGGAGAATTATGCTTGTACAATTTGTACTCAACAGTTTGTTTACCCATAATAACCTTGAACACCCTGCCATATTGTTGCTATTTGCATTTATGATAGGTACGCGGCTGACTGCCTCCGATTCTACAACACAGCGACAAATCGATATGCATAGCACAAACAATCCATTGCTTAGGTCTACACTATGAAAGTACTGCATATTATTACCGGCCTGGCCACCGGCGGTGCTGAGCGTGCACTATACAATTTATTACAGGGCGGGTTAAGTACAAAATTTGACAGCCATGTTATTTCTTTGACGGATGCGGGTACCTTCGGGCCTAAAATTAAAGCCTTGGGCGTGCCGGTCACGACACTGGAGATGCCAGCTGGGCGGCCTACCATGGCGGGCTTATCCAGGCTACGTAGTGTCATTAAAACACTAGAACCTGATTTAATTCAAGGCTGGATGTATCACGGTAATCTCGCGGCAACTCTGGCGCGCTCCATGACTTCAGAAAGAGCCGCACTGGTGTGGAATATTCGCCAGTCTTTATATCAACTAAGCAATGACAAGTTACTGACCCGCCAGGTTATCAGGGCGAACCGTTTTTTTTCTAAAGCCCCCGATGCATTGCTATACAATAGTCATTTATCACGTCAGCAACATGAAGCCTTTGGTTTTTCTAGCCATAAGGGACAAGTCATACCTAATGGCATTGACCTACAGCGATTTAGCTTTTCAGAGCATGCACGACAAAGCATACGTTCTGAATTAACTATTCCTGTTGCCGTGCTAGTGGTCGGCCATGTCGCCCGGCTACACCCGATGAAGGATCATGGTAATTTCTTGCAGGCAGCAAAAATCATTGCCTTGCAACATGCCAATGTTCATTTTGTTTTGAGTGGGCGAGATGTCTGTATGCAAAATGTCGGGCTCAGGCAGCAAATACCAGATGCATTACAAGATAGATTTCACCTACTGGGTGAACGTGATGATGTTGCTGACTTAATGAGTGCCATGGATATTCTCTGTCTTTGCAGTGCCTGGGGGGAAGGCTTCCCCAATGTTCTGGGCGAAGCGATGGCTATAGGCCTACCTTGTGTTGCGACCGATGTAGGCGACAGTGCACTTATTATCGGTGATAGCGGTGTGCTAGTGCCTTGCAAAGACAGCATAGCTCTTGCCGCAGGCATTGAATCACTACTGACGCAAACACAGACACAACGACACTTATTAGGAAAGCAGGCACATCAGCGGATTAAAGATAATTTTACTTTGGCTGCTATTGTTGAACAATATGAAGCGCTGTATAAAGTTGTTTAATAGATATTTTTATGGCAGCACAATCGCCTATGCTCTTACCCTTTTATGCGCTTGCTCCTGTAACAAGTAATTATCATAGCTATAACTTATAACCTATAGGATATTATGCGATACAATTGGAAAAAACTAAATCGACAACAAATGGGTGCTTTCAGTGAATATTTCGTCAAAATGGAGATGACGATGTATGGCTTCCAGGTGTATTCTACTGAAGTAGATGATCGAGGTATCGATTTTATTGCGCGATATGAAAAAGGTTCATTCTTATCCCTACAGGTTAAATCAATTAGGGAAAAAGGTTACGTATTCATGCAAAAGGAAAAATTTGTACTTTCACCTGACCTCCTCTTGGCTTTAGCTATTTTGAAGGAGGAAAAAGCGCCAAAACTTTATCTTATTCCTTCACTGGATTGGAATAACCCAAATGAACTATTGGTTGATCGAAATTACGAAGGAAAAAAAAGCAAACCAGAATATGGGCTAAATCTTTCCAATAAAAACATGGGCATTTTAGAAAAGTATTCT
>JAUXBW010000103.1 GCA_030619185.1 Methyloprofundus sp. | reverse complement strand
TGGAAGGCAGAGTTTCTCTATGTTTTTCATAGTAACATCATCCACCAATCCACTATTGTTTAAATCTAAAATAGTGTTTGTTATCGATTTTGCAATGCTATCTCTCATGATTTCACCTTAATAAAATCGCTATTTTCTATAATATTTTGGTTTGACACCCATTTTGAAAATTGCTTCGTCATCAACTTTTGCATTTTTTTACTGTATCATGCACTTTGTGGTCAGGTCTTTCTATGCCATAGCGTTGATTATCCGAGTATATTTTAATATGCTGTAAAAACACCGGCCCCTCCTTTTTTCAAAGAGAAGATTCTCTCGAAGGCTAAGTGATGCTTAGTGTTACTTCTGACCCTCATCCAAGCACTAACATCTCAACTGCCGGTGCTTTTTCGTTTGCTCTCCCCTTTTGGTTGCTATTCATTACGTTTCGGGTATTATTTAATCTAGCTGCAATACTAGTCAAATGGGAGATAAAAATGCAATGGCAAGATGTCTTAGCCGACAAAACATTACATGACTTACCTTATAAAATTGAGCTTAATGAAAAAGGGTTAATTGAAATGTCACCAGCCTCATTTATTCACAGCCTATTACAGGGAAGGCTAACTAAATTATTGGGTAATCAATTAGAAGGTGAGGTTTTTACCGAGCTAGCAGTACAAACAACAAAAGGAGTTCGAGTACCTGATGTGGCATGGGGTTCTACAGGATATGTACAAAAGCATATAAAAGATGTATATGCTTTATCAGCACCAGAACTATGTGTGGAAATCATTTCTCCTTCGAATACACGAGAAGAAATGCAAGATAAAGTTGGATTGTTTTTACAAGCGGGCGCACAAGAAGTGTGGCTAATCACAGAAGATGGCCAGGTGACATTTTATAATCACCATGGCGAACAAACTCGATCAGGCTTTGATATTGATTTAAATGGATTAGTGTAGCACTAATACTTTTAGCCGGTTCTCTATCCCTTCAAATGAGTTTTTAATCTAAAAAACAGTTGCTCACGGTTCCAAGCACAAGCTCTTGATTGCACGGCAGTTCAAAATACTCGCTTAGGCTAACCAACTGTGCCAGCAATTATTTAACATGCGCCAGCCATTCAGCATGATCCGATTTGCGGCCATGTACATAATCGAAATATAAACTCTGAATTTTTTCGGTAATCGGTCCGCGTGAGCCAGATCCAATTAAGCGATCATCATATTCACGGATTGGTGTAACTTCTGCAGCAGAGCCGGTAAAAAAAGCTTCATCCGCGACATAGACTTCATCGCGGGTAATACGCTTTTCTTTAACTTCCAGGCCTTGCTCTTTGGCTATGGTCATGATCGTCTCGCGGGTGATGCCTTCTAATGCAGACGTGGTTTCCGGGGTATAGAGAATACCATTACGTACTATAAATAAGTTCTCACCGCTACCCTCGGCTACAAAACCTTCATGGTCCAGTAATAAGGCCTCATCGTAACCCGCGCTTAAAGCCTCTTGTAAGGCTAAAATAGAGTTAATATAATTGCCATTTGCTTTGGCTTTACACATAGTGCTATTAACATGGTTGCGCGTATAAGAAGAGGTTCTAATGCGGATGCCTTTTTCCATGCTTTCATCGCCTAAGTATGCGCCCCACTCCCAGGCAGCAATCATGACATGTACTTTTAAATTATCCGCACGTAAGCCCATACCTTCTGAACCATAAAAACACATGGAACGAATATAAGCGCTATCCAGGTTATTTTTGCTAATTGCGCCTAGGTGTGCCTGATTAATCTCCTCTTTGGAAAAGGGAATTTTCATATTCAAAATATGTGCCGACCGGTATAAACGATCGGTATGTTCGGCTAATTTGAATATAGCAGGGCCTTGATCGGTATGATAGGCTCTTAAGCCTTCAAATACACCAGCACCATAATGCAAGGTATGGGTTAGTACGTGTACTTTGGCATCGCGCCATTCTACCCATTCGCCATCCATCCAGATTTTGCCGTCTCTATCGTCCATTGTCATCATTTTTGGTAACCTACTATTCGTAATTGCTATTATTTTTATAATTCGTATGCGATACGGACTAATGGTGAATATCATAGAAAATAAACACCGATAAAACAATGATTTTTACCTGATTTTCAATATATAAGCTAAAATAGCATCTTCTAATATTCAATTTTCTTCTATGCTGCTATGAAAGATTTAAAAATCACATTGAGTGAACTCGACATTCCGCTCAAAGTCTTATTTACGGGTTATTTAACCACTGTTGCGATCGGTTATCTTTTTGCCTTGATCCAGATTTTATTTACCCACGGTATGGCCGATGGTAAATTTGGCTTATCTATTGATGACATCGTATACAGTTATTATGGCAACCGTTCAGGAACAGTTTTAGAAACCAAGCTGAATGGCTCAATGAAAAATAAAGCGAGCGAACAGGAGAACTTTGCCATTATGCAATGGGTTCGTGATGGTGCTCTTAAAGAAGAGTATACGGGGCAAAAACCCGAGAAAATTATCACCAGTAAATGCCAGATGTGCCATAACGAGGCTGCAGTTGGTATTCCTGATTTTACTAAATTTGAAAATATCAAAGCATTAGCCGAACAAGACCATGGGGCAACGTTTAGATCCTTGACCCGGGTTTCACACATTCATTTATTTGGCATCAGCTTTATTTTTATGTTTGTCGGGATTATTTTTAGCTTCTCAACAACCGCTTCAACGCATTATAAAAGTATCGCTATCGGGATGCCTTATGCCTTTCTGATTATTGATATTTTATCCTGGTGGCTGACTAAATTATCGCCGATGTTTGCTTCATTAATTATGGTCGCAGGTGCAGGCATGGGCGTTTCATTTGCGTTTATGTGGATCATTTCCATTAAAGAGATGTGGTTTATTAATAACCCCTGGTTTTGTGATCCTGACTCTCCCTGTCAACGCGCATTAAAAGTTATTACGGGATTTAGCCTAAATAGTCTGGCCTATATTGGTAAAACTATCCGATTAGAGATTTTTCCTAAGCTAGTTTCACTGGTCAAAAATGGCTTTGACTGGCTATATAGTAAAATGAAATAAACCTTTTTGGGTTTATCGCGTAAAACGATATCATATCGAAACCATTTTTGTAGGAGTGGTCTTTAGCCGCGATATTTAGCTATTTTTCGCGGCTAAAGACCGCTCCTACAGTTAATTAGGTACTTTGTTTACCAAGGAAAAATAATGCTTAAATCTATACACATGTTGTTTATCTTGCTGTCTGTTGGTGGTTTTATGACACGTATCATGCTGGCACAATTTAAACCTGCCTGCTTACAAGCTAAACTGGGGAAAATAGCACCCCATGTTATTGATACCATTTTATTATTAAGTGGTATTGCTTTAGTCTTTCAGGGTAACTGGATGGCGGGTGAATACGGCTGGATTATTAGCAAATTAATCATGCTCATTGCATATATAGGCTTTGGTGTGATGGCAATGCGTAGTACGGGGATAAAACGCTGGATAGCCTTTGTACTGGCATTGGCATGTTTTGGCTATATTTTAGTCATTGCCATTAGCAAGCATGGTTTTATCTAGTGCTGCACTAGTGTCTGAGGTTTATTGTTACTTTTTTGCCGCACTACCTTGCGAGGCTAAGCCTTTAATTGAGCATTTCAAATTAAAAAAAGAGCTTAGCTGTACGGCTTTTACGATTTATCGCAATAGCCAAATAACGCTGACCGTAACGGGTATCGGTAAATCTTCAATGGCGGCTGGGGTTGCTTATACGCTGGCGTTATTTTCAGCACCGACTTTACCCGTATTGATGAATGTAGGCATAGCGGGGCATGGCTCTTATCAGCTCGGTTCGGTCTTTGCTGCAGACAAAATCACTGACCAGGAAAGTGGACGCAGTTATTACCCTCAGCTGATCGTTAATCCCCCTTGCCCGACACAAGCTTTTACCACCGTTGTCCAGCCCCAGCTTGAATACCCATCTGAATCGCTATATGAAATGGAAGCCTCGGCATTTTATGAAATAGCCATTCGTTTCAGTTCGAATGAGTTAATTCAATGTATCAAAATTATTTCTGACAACAAAAATAATCCCAGCACGCAAATTAAACCTGCACAAGTGAGCCGATGGCTGAGCGATGTGCTACCGCTGATAGAAAAATATTATTCACAATTAAGCCGCCTGGCCAGTATGAGTCAGACTCAGCTGGCTCATACTGTTAATTATGCTGAAATAATTACGAACTGGCACTTTACCACGAGTGAAAAGCTACAATTAAGTAACTTATTAAGTAAAAGGTCAATATTAACTCAGCATAAACCACTAGATTTAACAGATATATCGGCAGCTTCGGGCAAGGCTGTACTAAAGTATTTACGTGCAGAGGTAGACAAGCAAGCATTTGGTGGCTTTTGAATTTAATCTATCCCAGGATCATCAATGCCGGGATGAAGAAAAATATTGTGCTTTGATCGTGTGCAAAGTGTTTAATATATCCATATATTTAGGCTTGATCTTGGTATAATAGGGGTGTCCAGGATCAGTGGACTAAAGCCGCACCCTACTTGTTCAGTTGATTAAATGTCAGATATATTGGGATCAGTCCCCCTCCTTAACAAGAAGGGGTTAGGGGAGGTTTTATTAGATAATCCCCCTCAACCCCCTTTTTCAAGGGGGGAAGTGAATGCTCACTATTAAACAAACAAGACATCAATGAATAAAAAACGTCCTTTATATACCCCTTTTGCAGGCTCTATTTTGCTGGAAACAGCACTATTAAATAAAGGCTCGGCGTTTACCGCAACTGAAAGACAGGAGCTTGATCTACATGGTTTACTGCCACATGCTATTGAAACCATAGACGATCAGCAAAAGCGAGCATACCACCAGTTTTCTCAGCTAAGAAATGACCTGAATAAGCATGTTTTTCTGCGTAATATTCAGGACACCAACGAAACACTTTACTTCAAGCTACTAACCCAGCATCTTGAGGAAATGATGCCCATTATCTATACCCCGACTGTGGGTCAGGCATGTCAGCAGTTTTCGCGTATTTATCGGCGTAAAAGAGGTTTATTTCTAGCCTATCCAGACCGGGAAAAAATGTCTGCGATGCTGAAAAACCTGGATAAAAAAAATGTCAAAGTCATCGTCGTGACTGATAGTGAGCGTATTCTGGGGCTGGGCGACCAAGGCATTGGCGGCATGGGCATACCGATAGGTAAGCTAGCTCTTTATTCAGGCTGCGGTGGAATTAGTCCCGCTTATACTTTACCTATTACTCTTGATGTAGGCACCAATAATAAAGAGCTATTAGACGACCCGATGTATATGGGGTGGCGACATAAGCGAGTGACGGGGGACGATTATTTCGACTTTATAGACTTGTTCATTCAAGGGGTTAAGCAGCGCTGGCCTGGTGTTTTAGTGCAGTTTGAAGACTTTGCCCAGGATAAAGCCACACCGATTTTAAAAAAATACCAGCATGAGATATGCTGCTTTAATGATGATATTCAGGGTACCGCAGCGGTAACGGTAGGCACTTTGCTGGCGGCATGCCATGCCGACAATAGTTCGATTATAGAGCACCGTTTGGTTTTTGTCGGTGGAGGATCCGCCGGTTGTGGTATTGCAGAGCAGGTTGTTGCGCATATGATAAAGCACGGCCTGACAGAAAAGCAGGCTTTAAGTCGTATTTACCTGTTTACCCACCACGGATTACTGACCTCGGATATGGAGTATCTGCACGATTTCCAGGAGAAATTTGCCAGAGACCCTGAAGAAGTTGCCTCATGGTGTGCTGATTGCGAGGATATCAGTCTGTTAGACCTGGTATGCAGAAGTAAGCCGACGATATTAATCGGGGTGTCTGGACAAGCGGGCCTGATGACTAAAGCTGTAATTAAAGCGATGTACGCACATTGCCCCAAGCCGATTGTGTTACCTCTGTCTAATCCTACCTCACATGTAGAAGCCATACCCGAGGATATTATTCGCTGGACCGAGGGCAATGCAATCGTCGCAACAGGTAGCCCTTTTGCGCCGGTTGAATATCAGGGAATACAACAAGCCATAGCCCAATGTAATAATAGTTATATTTTCCCTGGTGTGGGTTTAGGTGTGCTTGCCAGCGGTGCAAACCACATTACCGAGAAAATGTTTATGACTGCCAGTGAAGCTTTGGCGACATGTTCTCCGTTGGTTACTGGTGCCGGAAATGGCTTGTTACCAGCATTAAGTGAGTTAAGAGAAGTCAGTCTAACTATAGCCCTGGCCGTAGGTTTGCAAGCGATTGCAGAAGAGGTCGCGCCAGCTATTTCCAGAGCAGAACTAGAGCAAAATATTCAGGCTAATTTCTGGGAGCCTGAATATAGGGCGTATCGTCGTCAATATTAATGGAGTTGAAATATGTTCCGCAGGAGTACAATAGCTTTAGGCATTACAAGAGTATAATTTAACTTTTTCAGATTAATAGGGTGAGTAGATGAAATTACTAGTGCGAAACCTTACTCGCAATACCACAGAGGCGGAACTTCGGGCACTTTTTGAGGCTTACGGTACAGTACAATCCTGCATATTGGTATTAGACAAAGACACCGGCATATCCAAAGGCTTTGGCTTTGTCGAAATGCCAAAGCCTGGTGAGGCAAAATCAGCAACGAAAAACCTGAATGGCTCAGATGTCGCGGGTAGCCAGATTCGTGTAAAAAAGGCTGAGCCGCAAAACACCCAGAATAAGAGCAATAAACATGGAACAAGCGAATAAAGTACGTACCCAGGACCCATTACACGGTATAACTTTGAAGGATATTGTCACACAACTGGAAGAGCAGTATGGTTGGCAAGAATTAGGCCGGCTGATCAATATCAAATGCTTTAGCAATGATCCGAGTCTCTCTTCCAGCCTGAAATTTCTGCGTAAAACACCCTGGGCACGCCAAAAGGTAGAGGCGTTATATTTGCGTAAGTAGCAAATAAACACATAGCAATGGACTGGAAAAACCTGCAAGCTAAAATTTGTAGTCTGGACCTGGAAAGCAATGAAAATGGTGACATTTTCGCCATTGCGGCCATTTATCAAGAGCAAACTTTCCTGCGGCAAGCACCTTTTAATATTCTGCTAGCCCTCAAAGAACTAGATCACTTTTGCCAGCAAGCTGGGTTTGTATTAGGGCATAATATCTTGTTGCATGATTTACCCCTATGTTATGCACTCAACCCAGAGCTAAGCTTATTTTCCAAACCTGTTATAGACACCCTGTTTTTATCCCCCCTGGCTTTTCCTGAAAACCCTTATCATCGTCTGGTTAAAAACTATAAATTAGTTAGTGATAGCCTGAATGATCCATTGGCTGATGCAAAATTAGCTATGTCATTATTTGCAGACCAGTGGGAGGCATTACAGGCGCAGCAAGCTACAGCACCGTTATTATCTTTTTATCATTTCGCTTTTTCCGACAATCCACGCTTTACCGGATTACAACAGGTCTTACTGGCAATGGGAGCCGAGCCGCTCAGCTCGCAAGCTGCCTTTGATTTATGTAAAACCTTAACCCAAAACCGGGTGTGTGCAACCGCTTTTGATCATGTTATTCAGTCATATTTACCTAAGCCTGAACACCGTCCAGCACTCGCTTATTGCGTAGCCTGGCTACGAGTTGCGGGAGGCAATTCAGTATTACCTCCCTGGGTACAGCATCAATTCCATGAGGTCGCGCCGATACTACGGCAATTACGGGATATTCCTTGTCAATCTGATAATTGCCACTATTGTCTAGAGACACACAATCCGATTGAGCAGTTACAACGCTATTTTGGTTTTCCTGCTTTTCGCCCTCAACCTGAAAATGCGCTAGGCGGCAGTTTACAACAAAGCATTATTCAGACAGGTATGAGTGATGCACCGATCTTTGCTGTTTTACCCACAGGAGGCGGTAAATCCTTATGCTTTCAATTACCCGCGTTAGTACGTTATCAACAGCGGGGGGTGCTAACCATTGTTATCTCACCGTTACAGGCTTTAATGAAAGACCAGGTGGATAATTTACGCAACAAAACAGGTGC
>JAUXBW010000150.1 GCA_030619185.1 Methyloprofundus sp. | reverse complement strand
TTTACACCATTTGGCCAATCGGAGTTATGATATTGCTATACAAAAACTATGTGATGAACTCAATAGCACAGAAACAAAGTTTCCGCGAACAAATTTAAGGATGATTTTTAAACTGGGATCAAAGTAAATTCCCCGAGATCAGGTGCTCTGAAAGTAGTGTTGCCCAGCCACAACAAAAATATCAACCTCAGCAGCAACCCACCACACAAGCTGATTACCCAGCGGCTGATAGCTATGATGATGTACCGTTTTAGAAGATGGTCTTAAAACGTAGCCTGTATGTAGCTTACGAAATACAGGAAGATAGTGCTTCCAAATCCCGTATTACGCAGGCTGCATACGGGCTACATGGTATGCGTAGAGCGCTCTGACTCTAAAGTACCCGCGAGATAGGTTTCAATTTTATTTCTTGCCATGCCACCATCCTGGTCGCTGAACTGTACACCAATGCCTGCTGTTCGATAGCCTTGTGCCCCTGATGGCGTTACCCAGATCACTTTCCCTGCAATAGGCAGGCGCTCAGTCTCTTCCATTAAATTAAGCAACATAAAGACCTCCTGACCCATTTTATATTCACGATTGGTCGGAATAAATAAGCCGCCATTTTCGACAAAAGGCATATAAGCGGTATATAACGCATGTTTTTCTTTGATGGCCAGAGATAAAACCCCTTGCCGTGCGGATGATTCTGCCATTTTATTTATCTATGCTTGCCTGTGACCAGGTAATTAACAGCTCTTCAAATAATATCTGCTTATTAAGTTGCCTATTTATTCTATACGTATCTTTTAATAATAGACTATAAAAATCAAATAATCTATTTAAGTCGAGTCGCTTGGCCAAGCCACGCAGGGGTTGTTCTACATCCTGGTTCAGTAACAGGCTTTTATCTGCTTGAAAATGACACTTGATCATATCTTCAGTCCAACTAATCAGCCACTGTATTAACTGATTAGCCGGGAGTTTGTGCCACTTCTCTGCGATTTGAACCGGACATGCTTTAGCGAGAGAGATTTTTTGCCACTCATCAAAGCGACTATTACGTTGCGCTAACACATTTTCCTGTACATAAGACAGAGCCATGAGTGGTGCCCCTTGTGCCAGACGCAATAACAATTGCTGCTGCTCTCCAACACCCTGCTCCTGTAACCAGAGCCGGGATTTCTCAATATCAGGAGGCTGTATTAACAATTTCTGACAACGACTTCTAATGGTCGCGGGCAAAGCCTGCATTCTCTCTGTCAGCAACAAAAAAACCGTGCGCTCGGGCGGCTCCTCCAGACATTTCAGAAAGGCATTGGTAGAATTTATATTCATCTGCTCTGCTGGCGTTATGAGCACCACACGATAAGCACTGTATTGAGGCTTTAAGACTAGTTTAGCTATAAGCTGTCTGATTAAATCTACGCCAATCGCCTTCCCAGGCTCTTCTGGCTGCAGCAGAATGTAATCTGGATGTGTACCGGCAACAAATAATTTACAGCTGGCACAATGTCCGCAATAGGTCTGTTCCTGCTTATCTGTACAAATTAAATATTGCGCAAATTGCTCCGCCAGCTGCTGCTTACCTAACCCTGCAACCCCATTAATCAACAGTGCCTGCGGAATGCGTTGCTGTTTTACATAGGCGGCTAAGTGCTGCCAATAAGCCTGATGCCAGGGATAGTTTTTGTCACTCATACATAAACGGGGCTAGTGTTTGTTTGATCTGGTTTTGCACACATGCCAGGCTTTGCGTGGCATCAATGATTTTCACTCGTTGCGGTTGCTGTTCGGCAATACTTAAATAAGCCTCGCGCACTTTTGCAAAAAAAGCCATTTTTTCAGACTCAAAGCGATCCAGCTTACCGCGTTGCTGCGCCCTCTGCATTCCAAGCTGTATAGGCGCATCCAGCAATAAAGTTAAATCCGGGCGTAAATCAGCCTGAACAAAGTTTTCTAGCCATTGAATGGTGGACAAAGCTATATTCCTGCCGCCCCCCTGATAGGCATAAGTGGCATCGGTAAAGCGATCACACAACACCCAGATTCCTTGCTCTAACGCTGGCTGTATGACGTGCTTGATATGTTGCGCTCGTGCAGCAAACATCATCAATAATTCGGTTTGCTCAGCAATGGCTTCCTGTTCTTTATCCAGTAATAATTGCCTTATACTTTCGGCCAAAGCCGTCCCTCCTGGTTCACGAGTTAATAGAACCTGAATGTTCTGTTCCTTAAGCAGGCTTTGTATATAGGTAATATTGGTCGTTTTACCTACGCCTTCTCCGCCTTCCATAGTAATAAATCGCCCTGCTATCATTAACGTTTCCTTAGAAAGGCTTGAACTGCCCGGTTATGTTCAGCTAGATTGGCTGAAAAAGTATGCCTGCCATCGCCACTGGCTACAAAGTACAGGCTATTGCCTTGCGCCGGGTGTAATACCGCATTAATTGCCTGTGCACCTGGCATGGCAATGGGGGTCGGTGGCAAACCATTGATGCGATAGGTATTATAAGGTGTCAGGGTTTGTAAATCTTTTTTACGAATATTACCCTGATAGCTATCTCCCATACCATAGATTACCGTAGGGTCGGTCTGTAAGCGCATACCCTTATTGAGCCTGCGGATGAAGACACCTGCAATCTCGGGGCGCTCAAATGCAACTCCGGTTTCTTTTTCTACAATCGAAGCCAATATCAAGGCTTGATACGCTGTTTTTAACGGTAGGTCTTGCGCTTTGTTTGCCCATTGCTCGCTGAGTACCTGCTGCATTTTTTGGTAGGCTTGCTGCAATATAACTAAATCTGTCGTATGCTTTTCAAAGCGATAGGTATCAGGAAAAAACAAACCCTCGGGGTGCGTATAATCACTGCCTAGTTTTTGTAAAATTTCTACATCGCTTAGTTCAGATAATGTAATTTTAAGATTTTTATCCGCCTCCAGTTCCTGACGTAACTGCTTAAACGTCCAACCTTCAGGAAAAGTAATACTGTGTTGCAGAACCGCCCCACTACTGAGTAAAACCAGAAACTCTTTGGCTGTCATGCCCACAGGGAGTTGATACTCACCTGCTTTTAATTGATTGATCAAGCCTTGCTGACGCGCCAGTATTTTAAACCAGAGCTGATCAATATCAGCCCGCTGAAAACCCAACTGGGTATTAAGCTGCTGGATAATACTGCGAAAGGAACTCCCGTTTGCAATATCTATAACAAGTGGTTGCTGGACTATCAGTGGTTGTTCGATAAACCTCTGATAGTCCTGCCATGCCCAGGCTAGAGCTGCACTTAAGACTAAAAATAAGATCGCAATACTACGTAATATCATAAGCGCTATCTTTTGCCTTATAGCCCTTGATAAGAGCCATTATTTTTTGTGTCAACTTGCCAACCGGGTAGGATTTATTTGCTAATAATCTAATAGGCCAGATGCCAATCACTGAATTACTAACAAATAATTCATCCGCCTGCAGAACTAAGTCCTTGGTTAACAAAGCTTCCTGAATGGGTATATTGTTTTGTTCGGCAATGCGGATAATAATCTGGCGCATCACCCCTTTTATTCCTGAGACGCTAATCTCTGGCGTGTAGATTATTTGTTCTTTGACAATAAACAGATTACTCATCGTGCCTTCAATAACATGCTCATGTAGATTAAGCATCAACCCTTCCTGAAATTCATCCTGCCATTCAGCGCGGGCTAATACCTGCTCTAGGCGATTGTTATGCTTTATCCCAGCCAATAGTGGATTAAGTCCTAAGCGACTTGTACAAAAGCGCGCTTGGATGCCTTGTGTTTTGAAATTTTCCGGGTAATCGGGATAGGGGTGTAAGGCAATAATTCGGGTAGGTTTTAACATCTCTGGCTGGCGGTACCCTCGCCCACCTGAACCACGAGTCAACATTAATTTTATAACGCCTTGCTTGCAGCCTGTACTGACTTGCTTAAGTTCATCCAGCAGAAGAGTTTCATCTGGATAGGGGATTTTCAGTGTCTGGCAGCCTGTTTTTAAACGCGCCAAGTGTTGCCTTAAAAAAACAGGCCGGCCTAGCACAACTTCGATGGTTTCAAATAAACCATCACCATAGTGCAAACCTCGGTCAGTTATTGCCAGCGTGCTTTTGAGTTCGCCATTGATTAAGATCATCAGCAAACCTAGGGATTATCTATTCATAACGCTTGAAAACCAATGAACCGTTAGTACCACCAAAACCAAATGAGTTAGAAATGGCAATATCAATTTTCATGTCACGCGCTGTATTGGGTACAAAATCCAGGTCACATTCAGGATCCTGATTTTCAAGATTAATCGTCGGCGGGGCGATTTGATTTTTAATACTTAAGGCACTAAATACTGCTTCAATACCACCTGCAGCACCCAGTAAATGACCAATCATTGATTTTGTGGAACTCACTGCGACTTTATAAGCATGATCGCCTAATGCTGCTTTCATCGCCTGAGTCTCACCTAAATCACCTGCAGATGTAGATGTGCCATGAGCGTTGATATAATCTACATCAGTTGGATTTATACCAGCATCGCGCAAGGCATTTTTCATGCACCGAGCAGCACCTTCGCCACCCACTGATGGCGTTGTCATATGGTAGGCATCGCCACTCATACCATAACCCACCACTTCAGCATAAATTTTAGCACCGCGTGCTTTCGCATGCTCCAGCTCTTCCAGAACGACCACGCCTGATCCATCACTTAAGACAAAGCCATCACGGTCTTTATCCCAGGGACGACTTGCAGCCTGTGGGTCATCATTACGACGAGAAAGCGCTTTTGCCGAACAAAAGCCTCCCATTGCTGTAGCGGACGATGTGCAACGCTCTGCTCCACCAGCAACCATAACGTCTGCATCCCCGTATTTGATCAGGCGAGAAGCATCACCGATATTATGTGTTCCTGTGGTACAGGCTGTGACTATGGCAAAATTAGGACCTTTTAAACCATATTTAATGGAAAGGTTCCCTGAAATCATATTAATGATATTTCCAGGTACAAAAAAAGGCGATATACGCCGCGGACCACTTTTTGCGTAAGTCGCATAACATTCTTCGATACCTGTGATTCCACCGATACCGGAACCGATAGCAACACCTATTCTTTCCGCATTTTTTTCTGTGACTTCTATCCCTGAATCTTCAATCGCCTGACTCCCTGCGGCAAGACCATAATGAATAATACCATCCATACGTTTCGCATCTTTTGCCGGAATATATTCACTGATATCAAAATTTCTGATAACGCCGCCAAAGGTTGTGGCAAAAGAAGATATATCAAAGGAATCAATCGGACTAATACCACTTTTTCCGTTAATAATACCATCCCATGTTTCAGAAACTGTATTAGCAAGAGGCGTAATTGCACCTAGCCCTGTAATAACAACGCGACGTGTACTCAATGGAGGATACCTGAATTAGAAAGAAAAAAAGAAGGGGATATTAATGGGCAATCGTTAATTGCCCATTAAATCATAACAGCCAGGATACTAGCCGTTAGCGTTTACGTAGTCTATTGCTTGCTGTACAGTTGTGATTTTTTCCGCATCATCATCAGGAATTTCACATTCGAATTCTTCTTCTAAAGCCATAACTAACTCTACTGTATCAAGTGAATCAGCGCCTAGATCATCTACAAATGATGCATCATTAGCAATATCTTCTTTAACACCTAGTTGCTCTGCGACAATCTTTTTTACACGTTCTTCAATGCT
>JAUXBW010000040.1 GCA_030619185.1 Methyloprofundus sp. | reverse complement strand
TGCACGGCCTCTAAGGGTACCATAAATATGTATATTCCCTTCAGCCATAATCTCTGCGCCGGCACTGACCTGAGCTATAACCACCAGGTCACCTTTTGCGTAGACACGTTGCCCTGAACGGATTGGCTGGGTAATAGTGGTCGTTTCTATGCTCGCCGTTGCTACCTTTTCAGGCGCTTTGGGTGCTGTTGCCAGTCTGGTTTCTTTTTTTACTGCAGTGAGCGGCTTATGTGTAATGCCGCTATTCCTATGTACAGGAATCCCGGGTAGCATTAAATCATTCGCCGTTTTTTGTTGTTCTTTTGAGCCGCCACGTATGCCGATAGGCAGCATGCCGGCATTACGAATTGCATCTACTAAAAGAGCAAGATCCAGGTCCTGGTTTGCTAGCGTCTGTAGGTCAATCAGTAAGGGTGAATTGGTAAAGAAGTCAGGAGCTTGTTTGATTTTTTCCAGTAATTGGTGCGTAATCGCTGTAATATCTGTGCTAAATAGGTTTAGCACAGGGACGGTTACAACACTGCTTTTAAACTCAAAAGCGGCTGAATTCGAAGATATGGGTTGTGATTCGGTGGACATTTGCTCATGAAAAGTAACTAGCTAATTGTATAATTCTATCACTGCTAATTTAAAAAAAACACTTTGCTAAGAAAAATATATTTTTTAGCTTGAAAAAAGTATTTTTTCTATAAGTCTTTCTTAACTTTGATAAAAATATTAATCCACAGAACCTGTGGATAACTTTGTGTATAAAGCGAGGAAAAGTATTTTCAAGGCTTGATTGTTATGCGTCTGCTTTAAATTGTATGAAAAAACGACAGGCTGATGTTATCTTTTTAAATCAGTACGTTGTGTTTGTCAATGCCTTGATGGGGAAGTGTGAGGTCGTTTTTTTTTCGTGAAAAAGACGGAGTGTGTGTAAGTGCTTGAAAGGCTGCTTAAGGCTTTATAAACTTCAGTGTCATTCGGTCGCTTTCTCCGATACTTTCAAAATAGCTTTTATTATTGTCTCCCCCCTTTATGGAAGGAGGTAATGACCAGACACCGTTAGGGTGGTCATGCGTGTCCTTAGGGTTGGTATTGATTTCCGATTTTGCCAATAGTTTAAAACCTGCCTGTTCAGCTAACTGGATAACATAAGCTTCAGTGACATAGCCTGAAAGTGCCTTTGGATCCTGTTTTGTTTGTGGTGCGTTACGATGCTCAACGACACCTAGAATACCGCCAGGTTTTAAAGCCTGGTACATGGCCTTAAATACCGCTATGGCTTGACCGGACTTCATCCAGTTGTGTACATTGCGGAAGGTGAGTATACGGTCTGCAGAATTTTGTGGCGCGATCTGTAACTGCTGGGGTGGCTGTAATGTGGTAATGATAAGCTGGCCATACATGTTCGGCTCTGCCGCTATTTTATGCTTAAATTTTTGCAGGTTTTTTGTATAGTAGGGAATCGTTGAGTCTGCATCGAAATGGGCCGCATAAAGTAGTCCTTGATCTTGTAGGTAAGGTGCAAGGATTTCTGTATACCATGCTTTGCCCCCTGGCCATATTTCAACTACCGTCATATGCGGTTCGACAGCAAAAAAATCCAGAGTGGCTCGAGGGTGTCTGTATATGTCCCGGTTTTTATGTTGCGTTGAGCGCTGCTCGCCAGCGATGATTTTTTGCAGCGAGTCTGAGTCAGCAATACTGTTGAAACTGAGTAATAGTAAGGGGAGTATAAAGATTTTTATAGGCATATTATTGAACCTTATTGATCAGTTGGAAAAGGCTTAGAGCAGCGAGGCCTAGAAAGGCGAGAAATGTCCAGCCAGGGATGCTAAGCCCAAACAGTGTCCATAATACATCGGCACACTCGCCTGTGCCGCTGAGCATTAATTTAAAGGTCTCGGTTAAAGGGAAGTTTTCAAAAATATAGCTGAGCCCAGGGCTGCACTCCGGGACTTCGTCTGGGGGTAAGTTCTGTAGCCAGACGTGACGTGCTGAAATGGCAGAACCAGCCAGAGCAAAGACAGCACCCAGGATGGCATAACGCTGTATGCCTTTCCGTGCCGGGTTATGCAGTGCGGCTATAAGAAAGGAGATGCCTGTGATTAAGATGGCAATACGTTGCGATATACAGAGAGGGCAGGGTTCCATCTGTTCGACGAACTGAAAGTATGCACCTACGGCTAACATGGAAAAACAGCTTAGAAAACCGAGGAAGAACCAGATTCTGGCTGTATATTTAATCATTGAGTAACTCCTATTTCTTGTTTGAATTTTCTAATGTCCCGATTGGCACCTAAGACAACTAAAATGTCGCCCGCATCAAGCTTATGATCTTGTTCGCCCAGAGAGAAGTATAACTTGTCTCCTAGTTCTTTATCGACGACACCAATTAAAAATAAGTTATATTGTTTATTTAAATGTAATTCGCTGGTGTAGCTTTTGTCTAGCGAAGAATGCTCCGGGATAGTGATTTCAGCCATATGTAAATCTGCGCGGCCAAATACGGCTTCATCTATAACCCAGGTAATACTGGGTTTGGTTAGTAATTGATAGGCTTTATTACTACAAATTTCAAAGGGGTCGATGATTTTAGTGGCACCCGCGGCCAGTAATTTTTCAGCGGATTCAGGTTGATTAACGACTGAGATTATTTTCAGGTTTTTATCCAGTGCGCGCGCTGAGAGCGTGAGAAAGACATTTTCAGAGTCATTTTCTAAAAAACAAAAAAGTGTTTCTACCTGAGAGCCTATGCCTAGAGCAATCAGATTATCATCCTGGCGATAGTCCATCTGCTGCGCAGGTAATTGTTTTTTTTGTGCCTGTGCGATTTTCTCAGCGTCAGCATCCACTATTATCAATTCACTCTGCTTCTCGTTGAGTTGCGTAATTAACTCAAAAGACATGCTGTTATATCCAAAAATGGCTATCAGGGGGTGAGTCATAATGATTTCTTGATATTCTTTTGTAAACAGCTTGTTGCTATCAAATCGTGTAGGTGTTCAATGCTCAAGTGGCGACCTAGTAGAACCAGAATATCACCGTCATGAAGTATAAAACCAGGGATGGGATTAAAGTAAAAATGCTGGTTATGCAGTTTGTAGCGATTCCTGTGTTTACCATGCACCGGGTTTTTGCTTACCACACCGATCAGGCGGACCTTGTATTGGCCTAGATTAGCTGCTGCTATAGACATGCCGGTCAAAAAACAGTTTTGAGCCAGGTTTAACGCCTCCATCTGCACATCCTGCTGGCCATGAAGAATACCATTGATCGCTTCAAATGCGACTGGGTGACCTATGTATTCAGCAGCTAAAAGTCCTGCGATAGTATACGATTGAACAATATAGTTTGCTCCGGCCTGATACATTTTTTTTACATTTTCTTCCTGATTGGCGCGTGAAATAATTGAAATTTCAGGGTTTAAGTAGCGGCTGGTCAGGGTAATATAGACATTAGTGACATCATCACCGGTGGTGCAAAGAATAGCTTTGGCTCCATGGTTAATGCCTGCTTGCTCTAATGCAGAATTTTTACTGGCATCGTCAAATAATGCTATATAGCCTTTTTGTTTTGCCAGGGCGACATTGTTTTCGTTAATATCTACGATAACAAAACTTTGTTTATTCTGGTGCAATTGCCGTGCTATGTCTTGTCCAACGCGCCCAAAACCACAAAGAATGGTTGCATCCGTTAATTTTTCAATATTGGCTTTGACTCTGTCGTCCTGGAATTCATGCATTTTTTCACTAAAAGCAGCCACTATAATCGAGGTAAAAAAGGCAAGTAAGCCTAAGCCGGAAATGATTAACGCCGTTGTGACTAGCCGACCTCCGGTAGTTACTGGTGTTAAATCACCATAGCCTACGGTAGATATGGTCACTACAGCCCAATAAAAGGCATCATAGAGGTTAGTAATCTGGCCGCCCATTTTTTCATTTTCAAACATGTAGATTGCAGTGCTTGCAATGAAAATCAAAAAACCCATGAAAATCGCCAGCATGGTTAGTTCAAAGCGTTTATTTTTCAGTACGCCAGTAAACATTTGTATGCTTTGCGAATAGCGAAATAATTTAAATAAACGAAAAATCAGGAAAATTCGTAAAATTCGTAGTGGCCTATAGCTCGGAAGGATGGCGAGCAGATCAATAATAGCGCTGGGAGAAAAGATATAGCTAAGCTTGGTGGCAATAATTTGCCCCAGAACTTTGTGTAGGCGAAAAGGAGTGCCTAGGTACTCAGCGTTTTCATAGTGGTTGATAATTGCACTATGAATATTGGAGTATATCCAGCCACGCAACAAGTATTCGCAGATAAAAACAGTGACCACAAAGTTTTCAAATAAGACGGCCCATTTTGAGGTTTGATGTTCCACTTCATAAAGTAGCACTGATACACTGCTGGCCACGAGTATAATCATGAAAACATCAAAATAAGACTTTAGCTGGCTGTGAGGGTTTTCCAGTAAATCATAGAAAAAATCTTTGCTGCGTTGATAGTGTCTGGATGCTTTAAGGCTATAAGCGATATAAAGTATTAAACGTGTATGCATAGGCGTGTGAGAGCTGTTGCAATAATAGGTAACTGCATCATTACTTATAACAAGCTGGCTAAGTGGCGTAATGCCTGACCACGGTGACTTAACTGGTTTTTTCTCTGTGTAGATAATTCGGCTGAACTACAGTTTTCTGAGGCTAGCCAGAAAACGGGATCATAACCGAAGCCATGAGTGCCCTTTGCATAACTTAAAATTGTACCCTCCCAGCTTCCCTGGCTAATCAGCGGGAAGGGGTCGTCTGCATGACGCAAAAGCACAATAACACAGATAAAGCGCGCACTACGTTGTGCTTTGGGAATGCCCTGCATGGCATCGAGTAATTTTTGCAGGTTTTGTTGATCCGTCGCCTGAGTACCCGCGTAGCGAGCTGAAATAACGCCAGGAGCTCCGTTTAAAGTATCAACAACTAAGCCAGAATCATCGGCAATTGCAGGTAGTTTGCTATGTAAAGCAGCATTTCTTGCCTTTATAATCGCATTCTCAATAAAAGTACTGCCTGTTTCCTCGGCTTCCGGGATATTGAATAGCTGTTGAGGGATGATAGAGAAATCAGTCAAAATGGCTTGTATTTCTTTTATTTTCCCCGGGTTGCCACTGGCTAAGACAATTTTTTCAGAGCTGGGTTGGAACATAAGGTATCCATTAATTATGAACTATTTGTAAGCTGGTTACGCAACTATTTCTACAACGCAGAAGACTAAGCATTTGTCGAAGTTATTCAGAGCACATTCCTGTCACTGAGATTTACTCGTGCGTCTCTAATGCTTCAGATTGTTTATTTAATAGGTCGGCAATACCTGATTTGGCCAGTTCTAGCATAGCGTTCAATTCATTTTGATGGAATGCGTGACCTTCGGCAGTGCCTTGTACTTCGATAAAAGCGGTGGCATCATTCATAACCACATTCATATCGGTTTCTGCGTTGCTGTCTTCGATATAGTCTAAATCAAGCACCGGTATCCCTTGGTAGATACCGACAGAAACTGAGGCAATTTGACCGTGTACTGGATTTTTAGTGATCTTCTTTTGCTTTAGTAGTTTATCAATTGCAATGGATAACGCAACAAAACCACCGGTAATGGATGCGGTGCGAGTTCCACCATCGGCCTGTAAAACATCACAATCTATTGTAATGGTACGCTCGCCTAGGGCGGAAAGGTCAACTGCAGCACGTAAAGAACGGCCAATAAGGCGCTGGATTTCCTGGGTACGGCCGCCTTGCTTTCCCTGGCTGGCTTCGCGACCCATGCGGGTGTGGGTGGAGCGTGGTAGCATGCCGTATTCTGCCGTTACCCAGCCTGAGCCCTTGCCTTTTAAAAAGCGGGGAACCCTGTTTTCGACGCTTGCAGTACAAAGCACGCGCGTTTCGCCAAATTCAACTAAAACTGAACCTTCAGCATGTTTAGTGTATCCACAAGTAAATTTTACCTCTCTTAGTTGATCAGGCGCGCGTCCACTAGGTCTCATTAGTTATCTCTGTAATTTTAAAAAAGGTAGAGTATACCTGATTGAGCCGCCTGAGTATGGCTCGTGTATTAACTTTTTTAATGCGCAAAGTATTCGTGTCATTGTGTGGTATGTAGAAAAACTGCCTGAATATTGAGGCACCTCTACTAATTCTGTCTGAGTTGCTGTGCGTTTTACTTAGTGTACAGGTTTGATTAACATGAAATATTTGTTTCAGTGGCGATGAAATTCAGACTGTAAAAGCTTTTGTATTTGAATTTATATTTGTATTTAGTGAAATAGCTGTTTATAATGCGCCTTCAAATTAAGTATGCGAGCGTGGCGGAATTGGTAGACGCGCTGGTTTTAGGTACCAGTATCTTATGATGTGAGAGTTCAAGTCTCTCCGCTCGCACCACTTAATAAGCAAAGATTCATTAACGGTAATCATCGTTAACTCCCTAGATACATTCCCGACACGGGAATTCATAGTCAACCCATAGTCACAACAATTTTTTTGAGGTAAATCAATGGAAGTTTCTGTCGAAAAGACATCGGAATTAAGCAGGAAAATGGTCGTTAGCATTGCTGAAGATGTTGTTCAGAACAAAGTCAATGAGCGCTTAAAGTCTTTGGCTCGTGAAGTAAAGATAGACGGTTTTCGTCCAGGAAAAGTTCCACAAAAAGTTGTCCAGAAGATGTATGGTGCTCGTGTAAAAGAAGAAATCACTGGCGATTTGATTCAGACAAATTACTTTCAGGCGTTGCAGGATAATGATTTGCGTCCAGCTGGTATGCCACAAATTGAGCCGGTTGAAAGTGATGAGGGCTTTACTTTTTCTGCCGTGTTTGAGGTATATCCCGAATTTAATTTAGATACTGTGGAAACAATCGAAATCAACAAGCCAATTGCGAGTGTTGAAGCGAGTGATGTTGACACGATGATAGATAAGCTTAAAGAGCAAAAGAAAAGCTGGCAGGATTCAACGGCAGACTCACAGGAAGGTGATCAGGTCACGATTAAGTTTTCAGGTACTTGTGAAGGTGAAAATTTTACTGAGGGTACAGTTGAAGATTTTCAGGTTGAACTGGGCGCAAAACGTATGGTTCCGGGATTTGAGGATCAGTTGACCGGACTGGCAGTGGGTGCGAAAAAGATATTTGAAGTGATTTTCCCGGAAGATTATGGCAATGAAAAGTTAGCTGGCAAACCCGCAGAGTTTGAGATTGAAGTACTAAAAATTGAAAGCTCGATTGCGTCTGAAATTGATGCAGAATTTATTAAAGCGTATGGTATAGAAAGTGGGGATGTAGACGATTTCCGTGCTGATGTAGAAAACAATATGCAGCGCGAACTGGAGCAAGGGCTAAAAACCCGGCTTAAAAATTCAGTGATGGATGCACTTTACGGTGCTGTGTCAGTATCTTTGCCGGCAGTCATGGTTGACCAGGAAGTTGAAAGTTTAATGAAACCTTATTACGAGAGTGCAAAAAAACGTAATATGGATGTCAATGATATTAAGCCAGCCAGTACTGATTTTGAAGGTCAGGCAAAGCGCCGTGTTGCCCTGGGGTTGATTCTTGCCGAAATTATTCAGCAAAATAAGATCAAGGCGGAAGCGAATCAAATTCGCGCTGTGATTGACGGTATGGCGCAAAGCTATGAAGAGCCTGAGCAAGTGATCAACTGGTATTATGGTGATAAAGAGCGTATGGCCGAAATAGAGCAAATGGTACTAGAAGATGCAACGGTCGCGTGGGTGTTAAATAAAGTCAAAGTCACAGATGAGGCTCTCTCATTCAGTGATGTAATGGACGCTGCTGCACAATCATAAGGAACCTGGAAATGACAAATAGCCACAACGTGATGGGCGGTGCTATGTCACCCGAGGCAGCGGGAGGCCTGGTGCCTATGGTCATAGAGCAAACCGCACGCGGGGAACGCTCGTATGACATCTATTCTCGCCTACTAAAAGAACGGGTTATTTTTCTCGTTGGACAGGTAGAAGATTACATGGCTAACCTTGTGGTTGCGCAATTGTTATTTTTAGAATCTGAAAACCCGGATAAAGATATACACCTGTATATTAATTCCCCGGGTGGTTCGGTGACTGCTGGTATGGCGATTTATGACACGATGCAGTTTATTAAGCCTGATGTAAGTACGATGTGTATTGGTCAGGCGGCAAGCATGGGCTCATTATTGTTAACGGGTGGCGCCGCAGGTAAAAGATATAGTCTGCCACACTCGCGTGTCATGATTCATCAGCCGCTGGGTGGATTTCAGGGGCAGGCATCCGATTTTGATATTCATGCGCGTGAGATTTTAACCATACGCGAAAAGTTAAATAAAATTCTGGCACATCATACGGGAAAAGATATTAAGGAAATTCAGGCGGATACTGATAGAGATAATTTTTTAAGTGCGCAAGAGTCAGTTGATTATGGATTGATTGATAAGGTACTATCTGGCAGAACAGAGTCTTGATAGCAAATTCATTTATGAAGGTTATGCGATGAGTAAAGAGAGTAATAGCGATAAAATTTTGTATTGTTCATTTTGTGGCAAAAGTCAAAGTGAAGTAAGAAAGCTTATTGCTGGGCCATCTGTTTATGTTTGTGATGAGTGTATTGATCTCTGTAATAATATTATTACAGAAGGGCTGGCCAATGATGACCTGGATGAAGGCGAAGAAGGGCAACAGAGATTACCTAAACCTAAGGAAATTAAAGCGGCACTGGATGAATATGTCATAGGCCAGGAGCAGGCCAAGAAAATACTCTCAGTTGCTGTTTATAATCATTACAAACGCTTACACAATCATAAAAATAAGGATGATGGGGTTGAGTTAGGGAAAAGCAATATATTATTGATTGGTCCAACGGGCTCTGGTAAAACACTACTGGCCGAAACCTTGGCAAAAGTTCTGGATGTGCCTTTTAGTATTGCTGATGCAACGACATTAACTGAAGCGGGCTATGTCGGAGAAGATGTCGAGAATGTTATTCAAAAAATTCTGCAAAAATGTGATTTTGATATCGACAAGGCCGAATCCGGCATTATCTATATAGATGAAATTGATAAAATCTCACGCAAGTCTGAAAACCCGTCCATTACCCGTGATGTTTCTGGCGAGGGCGTGCAGCAGGCTCTGTTAAAGTTAATTGAAGGCACGATTGCTTCGGTAGCACCTCAAGGTGGGCGGAAAAATCCGCAACAGGAATTTGTCCAGGTGAATACGGCCAATATCCTGTTTATTGTCGGGGGTGCATTTGCAGGTCTGGATAAAGTTATAAAGCAACGCACAGAGAAAGGGGGTATTGGTTTTTCTGCAGAGGTGAAAGCCAAAGATGATGCCAAAAATGTTGGCGAGGTCTTTGCCGAAGTAGAGGCTGAAGACTTGATTCGCTATGGCTTGATTCCAGAATTCGTTGGCCGGTTGCCGGTTGTTGCAACGCTAGAAGAGTTAAGTGAAGAAGCGCTGATTCAGGTACTGACTGAGCCTAAAAATGCCTTAACCAAGCAGTACCAAAAACTGTTTGAAATGGAAGGAGCCGAACTTGAGTTTCGTGAAGATTCGCTCTATGCCATTGCGCAAAAATCTATGCAACGTAAAACCGGAGCCAGGGGTTTAAGAACGATTGTAGAAAATGTATTGCTCGATACCATGTACGAAATTCCATCTGCTGAAAATGTGAGTAAAGTTGTGATTGACAAGCGGGTAATAGAAGGCGAAAACGATCCCTACTTTGTGTATGAAAATAAGCAAAAAATAGCATCATCTGAATAGTCAGGTAGTTAGGATTATTAACTATTAAAAGCGGGAGTTTAGCAGTAAACTCCCGCTTTTTTTTGTTTATCGCCTTGTTATATAGCTAATCATCCTTATATTATTAAACTCTACAATGAACTGAATAAAGGGCTCCTAAATGGAAACGCATGAAATAATAGATGTCATCAGTGATGACAGTTTAACGCCAGTTTTGCCACTTAGGGATGTCGTTGTTTATCCGCATATGGTAATTCCTTTATTTGTAGGGCGAGAAAAATCAATTGAAGCGTTAGATAAAGCGATGCAGGAAAACAAGCAGATTTTGCTGGTTTCCCAAAAAGAAGCAGATCTGGATGACCCCGGCTTTGATGAATTGCATAAGGTGGGAACTCTGGCAAATATATTGCAACTATTAAAACTTCCGGATGGCACAGTAAAGGTTTTAGTGGAGGGTGAGCAACGTAGTCAGGTAACTGAATACCACGATCGGGACGGTTGTATATTTGCTGTAACAACCGAGATTAACGATCTTTTTACGCTGGCTGATAAAGAGCTGGATGTGTTGGTTCGTGCGGCGGTAGATTCATTTTCCCGCTATGTGAAATTAAATAGCAAAATCCCACCCGAGGTTTTAAATGCCTTGTCAGGTATTGAAGAGCCAGGTCGCTTGGCTGATACCATGGCTGCGCATATGAGTTTGAAGGTGTCTGAAAAACAAGAATTGCTGGAGATGGCTGATATTGTGCAGCGTCTGGAAAAGCTTATGTTGCTCATGGAGAGTGAAGCTGATTTATTTGCGCTGGAAAAAAATATCCGGGTGCGGGTCAAGCAGCAAATGGAAAAAAATCAGCGCGAATATTATTTGAATGAGCAGATGAAAGCCATTCAAAAAGAGCTGGGCGAAATGGATGATGCGGTTAGCGAAACGGAAGAGCTGGAGAAAAAAATTTCCAAGGCGGGCATGTCAAAGGAGGCAAAGGAAAAGGCGGGAGTTGAATTAAACAAACTTAAAATGATGTCGCCTATGTCTGCCGAAGTATTAGTGGTGCGTAATTATATAGACTGGATGTTAAATGTGCCCTGGAAAAAGAAAACCAAGGTACGACACGATTTAAAGTTGGCTGAAGAAATCCTTGATATGGATCACTATGGGCTGGAAAAGGTCAAGGAGCGCATATTAGAGTATCTGGCTGTACAACAGCGTGTTAAATCACTTAATGGGCCTATTTTGTGTTTGGTTGGTCCTCCGGGTGTTGGGAAAACC
>JAUXBW010000021.1 GCA_030619185.1 Methyloprofundus sp. | reverse complement strand
TTGCTCACCAAATAGGTCAGTTTCAGTTTCATCACGGAAAGTTGTTTCGATAACACCTGAGCGACCACCACCAATAGCGGAGGCATAAGATAAGCAAATTTCTTTAGCCGTACCTGACGCATCTTGATGGATAGCAATCAAGTCTGGAATGCCACCACCACGAGTAAATTCAGAACGTACTGTATGGCCGGGTGCTTTAGGTGCGATCATGATGACATCTAAATCAGCGCGTGGTACAACCTGGTTGTAAAGAATTGCAAAACCATGGGCAAAGGCTAAAGCAGCACCTTGCTTGATGTTAGGCTCAATTTCTTCTTTATACAGCTGAGATTGAAATTCATCGGGCGTTAAAATCATAACTACATCCGCACTGGCAACCGCTTCAGGTACGTTTTTAACGGTTAGTCCATGCGCTTCTGCCTTGGCAACAGAGCTAGAGCTGGCGCGTAGGCCAACAACCACATCAACACCTGAGTCTTTCAGGTTGTTAGCGTGAGCATGGCCTTGTGAGCCGTAACCAATAATAGCAACCTTTTTGCCTTTGATGATCGAAAGGTCAGCGTCTTTATCGTAATAAACTTGCATTTGATTTCCTGTAGTAATATTTAATGTTGTTCTTTATAAATGTAATCCATGTTCGCCGCGCGACATGCTGGTCGGGCCTGAGCGTACGGTTTCAATAATCGAGCTTTCATCTAAGGCATTAACAAAGGCATCCAGCTTATCGGATGCCCCGGTCATTTCGATGACATAACTATTATTGGTCACGTCAATAACCTTGCCGCGAAAAATATCAGATAAGCGTTTGATTTCTTCACGCGATTCAATGCTGGTTTTCACTTTAACCAGCATCAGTTCACGTTCTACGTGTGACGTTTCAGCTAAATCGATCAGCTTAACAATATCAATCAATTTATTCAGTTGCTTAGTGATTTGCTCAATCACTTCTTCATTGCCACGAGTTACCAGCGTCATTCTTGATAAGGTTATATCTTCAGTGGGTGCAACAGTGAGTGATTCAATATTATAGCCACGCGCAGAAAACAGACCTGCAACACGCGATAAAGCACCTGCTTCATTTTCAATCAGAATAGAAATAATATGTCTCATTAGGCTAACTCTCTATCCAGTGGTGTGCCGGGTGCAACACGTAAAGTCATTTCTTGGTGGCCTTTTCCCGATTCAATCATAGGGTAAACGTTTTCTGTTCTGTCCGTCATAAAGTCTATAAAAACAGTGCGATCTTTCAGGGCAAATGCTTTCTCCAGAGCGGGTCTGACATCCTCTGGCTTTTCGACACGGATGCCAACATGGCCATAGGCTTCTGCTAAGGCTACAAAATCAGGAATAGTATCCATATAAGATTGTGAATAGCGGCTTTCATAGCTGAATTCCTGCCATTGACGTACCATGCCCATATAACGGTTATTCAAATTAATAATCTTAACCGGGGTATTGTATTGCAAGGCTGTCGCAAGCTCCTGTATGCACATCTGAATGCTGGCTTCACCGGTAATGCAGGCAACATCAGCATCAGGGTGCGCAAGCTTGGCACCAATAGCGGCAGGCAGGCCAAAGCCCATTGTGCCCAACCCACCAGAATTAATCCAGCGGCGTGGTTTATCAAAATGATAAAACTGTGCGGCATACATCTGGTGCTGCCCTACATCAGAGGTAATATAGGCTTCACCTTTAGTTATTTTGTATAGTTCTTCGACAACGGCTTGTGGTTTAATTTGCTCGCTATCGCGGTCAAACTCCAGGCAGTTGGCATCGCGCCATTGCTCAATCTGGCTCCACCAGGCTTCAAGTGCTTTTTTAGACGGTTTCTTTTTATGCTCTTTTATTTCGTTTAAAAATTGCTTAAGAACCAGTTTAACTTCACCTACAATAGGGATATCAACTTTAACCGTTTTAGAAATAGAAGCTGGGTCTATATCTATATGAATAATTTTCGCATGCGGACAAAATTCAGCCAGTTTACCCGTTACCCGGTCATCAAAACGTACGCCGATAGCTAAAATAACATCACTTTCGTGCATTGCAAGATTAGCTTCATAAGTTCCGTGCATGCCTAACATACCGACAAACTGTTTATCAGTTGCTGGATAAGCACCTAAACCCATAAGCGTATTGGTAATAGGGTAATTAAGCAAGCGTGTCATTTCGGTGAGCTCTGCACTGGCTTCGCCTAAAACTACGCCACCACCGGAATAAATCATCGGCCTGTGAGCATGTAATAATAAATCTACTGCTTTTTTGATTTGCCCTGGGTGTCCCTTAGTTGCTGGGCTATATGAGCGTATCTTTACTTTTTTAGGGTATTTATAAGTCACCTTAACATTCGGGTCGGTAATATCCTTAGGGATATCAACTACCACAGGGCCTGGTCGTCCCGTTGTGGCAATGTAAAACGCCTTTTTCATAGTTTCGGCAATATCTTTGACATCTTTAACCAGGAAGTTGTGTTTTACGCAAGGGCGGGTAATGCCCACCATATCCACTTCCTGAAAGGCATCACTACCAATGACAGCAGTTGGCACCTGGCCAGAGATAACCACCATAGGAATAGAGTCCATATACGCTGTGGCAATACCGGTAACGGCGTTGGTTGCGCCTGGGCCAGACGTAACCAGAACCACGCCGGGTTTACCTGTTGCGCGCGCATACGCATCCGCAGCATGGGTAGCCGCTTGTTCATGTCTGACTAAAATATGTTTTACATCGTCCTGATGGAAAATTGCATCATATAAATGTAATACTGCGCCGCCAGGATAACCAAAAAGATATTCTACCCCTTCATCTTTTAGGCACTGAACGACTATCTGTCCGCCACTGAGTTCCACTCTTAATATCCTCTTTAAAACACTGATAATACTTAGTTTGCTAATAGCACATTTTTAATGCGTTAATTTTTCTACACTAAGTTTATAAAAAATCTATCTAAAATAGCTGAAAATAGATATTTCGTCAAGAATTAACAGCTGATTTTTTTAGGATTAGGAGTGCAAGCTCTAATGTAGGGCGTGGCCATTATTAACGCTACTCCAGCGTTTTGAAAAAAATGGCAGTAAGAAAGCCTAATAATGTAGAGAATCCGACGATTTCTCCGCCCTTGATATAGGCTTCAGGTAGCATAGTTTGTGCGATCATGGTGAGCATTGCTCCTGCGGCAACACCTTCGGTAAAGGCAAATATCTCATCACTGACTCCAGCAAAGTAAATACTCCCTAGGGCACTGAGTATACCCGTCATCAGCATTAAAACAGTCCACATTAATAAGATGGTACTAAACTTCATACCTTGCTGGCGCATGCCGCTAGAGCTAGACAGAGCTTCCGGGTAATTGGAAAAAAACAGCCCGGCCAGTAAAGAATAACTCAGGCCAGAGTGCACTGTTCCAGCACCAATAACCAAGGCTTCGGGAATGCCATCCAGCATTAACCCAAGCCATATACCTAAAGGAGCGCCTTTATGCTCACTGATATTAAAATGCATCTTGGTGACGGGTAAAATCGGTTTGTCCGCAGAAATGCTTTTGACTGCACTATTAACCCACTGAGTAGCGGTATTTTGGCTAAGTTGCTGTCTGTCAGTCAGGTAGTCTAAAACGTCATTTTCTTGCAAAAAAAGTTTAAATTGTTCTCTCAATACAGGTAAAACGGTGAGTAAGGCATTAAAATCCTTTTTGCGTAACACCCAGCCAACGGTTTCTTCACTGGCAACCGCAGACATTGAGTTATAACTACCCGTAAAAAAAGCCATATAACCGAAAGAATAATGAGAGCTTATATCAATAGAATGTACAGAATGATCCACAGCATCCAGTTTTGCCACGCTGCCTTGTTCGATAATATGCAAGTGATTCGCCTGTTCGCCGCGATGAAAAAAGGTTTCTCCTTTGGCAAATTGTTTAAACACTAGGCGATCCGAAATGGCTTGTAGTTCCTCTTCGGGTAAGTTGGCAAAAAAACCAAAGCCCTTAATATGCTTGGCGTATTGCAGAAAGGCCTTGCCTTTATGGTCAATGGTGACAGCGGAGGCAAACATACCGCGCCTGGCTAGAGTATGAACCGCGTGGTCATGCCAGCGAATAATCGCGGAAAAAGATAAACCATGATGAGTATGCAGGTAGTCCGTGACTTCCTTGCTGCGTAGCCACTGCTGTACGGCCTGAACTAAAGTGGGGGAGTCGGGTAGCAGATTAAAAAAAGTCGCTTTGGGCAGTGCCCATAAACTCACATCTGCAGAAGCCCGTGCAGTAAAACGGTAGGGTGTGCCAGTGATAAATGCCAGCCAGCCCAGATCGTCATTCTGAGCTAGTGTTTTACTGGCTACTTTATTTCTCGGGTCCAGTAAGGAAACACTACCTGAGGCAATAAAATAGAGATTATCGCAGAGATCACCTTTGGTGAAAATGAGTTCACCTTTTTTATAATTCTGTGGCTGAATCGCCTTGGCCAGAATTTTAAAATCAGCATCACTTAAGCCACAAAATACATCGGTGCGTTTTGCCAGGGAAAGTATTTGCCTGAATTTTCGGTATTCCTGTTTACGCAGGTGGTACATTGTCGTCGAGGCTTTTCTTAAGAACCCACCAAAATCATTCACCACGTTGTTCAAACTGATAAACAGCAAACCTCCAACAATACAGCCTACAGCCAGGGGATAAAAATCACCTTTTGCAACGGTACCTGCAACTAGATCAAGAGTTAGCGCAGCGAGTAAAGCACCACCGCCAAAAGACATTAAGAAAGCGATGGAACGATCAGAGGGCTTCCAGAATAAAGTGGTTAAAGTGCCTAAGGGGAGTGAGCAAGCACTGATGATGCCAAGCATAAAGGCAGTAAAAACAATAGAATCGGTGGCTATGGGCATATATCCGGGAGTAGGGAGGAGGGGAGTGATACCTTAATATTTAGAGCACAGAGGGTAATGAGAGTTAAAATTAGCGTAGCGTAGATAACGAAATCCGACATTTTAGAGTACTCTGATATTTTAACGTACTCCGGCATGTCGGATTTCGTTTTTAATGCTGCGCAATAAAAATCTCATTCCTTAGTATGGTTTTCCAGTCTGCTTAATTAGCGGGTACAAAACTCCCCGCTTGATTTTTCCAGGCCTGTCCTGTTAGTAGATTAGTGATGCTGTCAGCATCCGTTAGAAAGCAGTCATCCACTACTGTGGAGAGTGACTGTCCTTTGAACTCAATCGTGACAGGGTGCTTGATTCTCGGGATATAGCCGATTGTGTCGGTCATATCCATACAGATATCAGTTTCAATTGTATACTTCGTCATATCTTCCAGTGCATGTACTAGGCAAGTTTGATTATCAAAACCTTGCAGGAACGAGCCGAGCGGGTTTGAAAAGCCTGGAATACTGGGTAAGCCAGGAATTGTAGGTAGCTCAAAATCGGGGAATACAAGGCTGTCTATTGAGGATTCGATTAAAACATTTACCCCGGTTGCTAATTTATTGCCATTTGCATCGCGAGGAGGCACCGCTTCACATAAATTATTATTTTCTGGTGGTTTAACACAGGCCCCTTGACTGGTTATTAAAAGTTTGTTGTTTTTTAGTATTGAGCTGATGCCTGTAATATCGCTGTGACTGGTATCGCAAATTGCTTCCTTGCGAGTGTTGATCGCAGCGAGCTCCTTGCTCAATAGAGCCTTAACTTCTAGCGTCTTGCCAACAAAGTAAGGTGTATCTCCATAAGGAGGGCCTAAGAGATAAACCCCTGCATCATTAAGGTTGATGCCTGCATAGAGTGTGCTCTCGGTGATGGCATTAGGGTAGGCGCGATAGCACCAGGGTTCGTCAAATTGCGTGGCAGGCTCAATTGGGAACAGTTCAGAAAAGGCAAGTTGAGCATTATTTAGAATAGTAATGCAGTCCTCAACTAGATCTGCCTGAGCGGGTTTAGGGCTGAGTACCATACAGAGGGCTAAAGAGCTGAGTAAGAGTTTAATGGCTTTTCTCCAGAAAATATTTTAAGTATATGATACTTATACTCGTTTATTTAAGCGCGAGCAATAGAGAATGCAAAAAAGTAGCCTTTGTTTTTGGGGTTTGCGCTAGTGTGGCTTGATTACTAGCACGTATAGCAACTATGCCCTGTAGAAAATGTTATATACTGGTAACTTGTATTTAAATCACAGGGAAATAAAATCATGCTTAGCGTTTACTTTAAACCCTCTTGTTATTGTTGGCGAATAGTTAGCCCACTGCTTTTAGCGATCGCTTTACTCTCTGGCTGTGCGACTCCTGGCTCATCCACTGACTCCCAAGTCGTAGAGTTTTTAGTCCCGATCACCGCAGCACCCACCCAAAGCTATCATCGAGGCAAGTTTGTCTGGCATGATCTGTTAACCCCTGATATAGCTTCCTCCCGAAAATTTTATGCCGGGCTGTTTGGTTGGACTTTCGAGCAACAGGGGCGTTATACGGTTATTCTGAATAAAGGAAAACGTATAGGCGGCATGCTACAGGTAAAAGCAAAGGCCGATAAAAAGGCCGAAGCGCACTGGCTGGCTTATATGTCTGTGCCCGATGTGGATAAAGCAAGTGCCTATGTCGAAGATCAGGGAGGCAAGGTACTTAAAGGCCCGATTGATATGCCTCAGCGTGGTCGCGGCGCATTAATGAGCGACCCTCTGGGGGCGCAATTTCTGTTACTACACGCCCCTGGAGGAGATCCAGCTGATATTAAGCCTACAGTGGGGAGCTGGCTATGGAATGAATTATGGAGCAATCAGCCACAGACTAGTTTTATTTTTTATCAGAATTTAGGGCATTATGATTCAATGTTTGGTCAGACAGATTATCAGATTTTGCAAAATGAGGGCAAGTGGCGTGCCGGTATCAGGCATGTACCTGAAGATGATTTTAAAGTGCGTTGGGTTGCTTCTATCCGGGTTGCAGATCCGGCTTTATTATTAGGTAAAGTAGAGAGTCTGGGCGGTAAGATCTGGGTGCGCCCCAGTGAATCTGTAAAGGACCCTGATGGTGATATTGCAGTTATTTCTGATAATAACGGTGCGTTCTTAATATTGCAACGTTTGCCTGATAACTTTGTGGCTGGGGAGCAATGATGATGAAAACCCTAAGCAGATTGTGTCTTATTATTTCTATGCTAACAGGAATGTTGCTATTAACAGCTTGTGGTAGTGCTTCAACTAGCGCAGGCTACTCAGTTTATGAAGGGTATAATTACCCTAATTACGGACGTTATTATGGTCGCGGCCTTTATAATAGACCTACCGGGTTTGGTGGCGGCGGACCCATCATACCCCCAAGTGCGAGGCCTGCCTCGCCTATAAATAAAGCGGAATAGTTGCATTTCCTGGGCCATTTTAAAAACTTACCTAACTCCCCATAACTCTCAGCTATGCTTCGTCATTCCTATGCTTATAGTGGGAATGACGATATTTTTAAACAGGTTTTTAGGCTAGTACAGCACCTATTTTGGTTTGATGGAATGTTACAAGTAGGATGGAAAAGCGATAGCGCATTCCGTCATCGCACCACCAACACCCAATAACCGTACAATATCATCACAACATCACCAGTGATTATCAACGCACCTTGCTATGCCTTGTCGGATTACGCTATCGCTTATCCAACCTACTTAATTTTCTTAACCCGGCTCAAAATCCAGAACGCATAATTTCTTGGCTGCATGTAACTGACCATTTAACAGTAAAATTTTTAACTGTTCGGTACGCTCCATATACTCCTTGGTTAATTCTTTAAATGCCTCTGGCAAATGATGACGTTCCATCTTGGATAAATGGCCATCAAAGGCAGCGGCAACACTGAGTAAATCCAGTAAGAAATAACGCTCTTTGGTCGTGACTTCATCTAACACAACCAGGAAGTCTTCCCAGTTATCGTATTCTTTATTCTCATCGATGTTAAATGTAGCGCAGAGCCTGAGTAATAATACCAGCATATTCGGGTGGTAATTTTGAGCCAGAACCATCATTGTGGCGACTGCTCTAACCGAGCCTTCGCGCGCCTTGGGGCTTAACTGAGCAATCAACTCGTCAGTTAACATTTCGTTAACTATATGTTCTGCCAGTTTATTGCCAAACAATCTGAGCCTTGCCTCCCGGGCAACTTTATATAGGGTAAAAGCATCCCAGATTCCCGTCACAGGGATAGCGACCCAGCTAAATGCGGTTCGTGCCTCACCTTTACCAAACAGGCGGATAAGTAAAAATTTTACGGCCAGACCACTTAACACGACTTTGGCTTTATATAAAAAGGCAACCATAAATAATTTGGACTTGGATAAATGCTTGAGTGGATCTATGCCCAGATAATGAATAATAGGGTCGGGCACTTCCAATGCAGCACGAGCCAGGATGTTGGGAACCGCATCATCACCGGGCAGGCATGAGTCTTTAGCGGCCTGGTTGTGTCCTGTCAGACACGCTAGACTGTAGACGGTTTTTAGCCCCAGCCAGAATAATACACTCATTTCAATAACTAGCATGATGACCAGGGTACTGCCATAAAGCAGGTAATACTCTGTAGTCTCCATGGTCGCCATGTAAGTCCATTCCACCCAGATGGATACAAAGGTAGTTAATGCGCCGATAGAAAAGGCGATAATTGCGGCAAAGCCGGTGATACTGCGGGCCAGTGTTTGCAGGGTAATATCGGGTGGCAGATCATCAATACTGATATTATGTAAATCTGCGGTGCCGGATTTACTGGCTAGGTACTGGTAATATCTAACCCCTATTTTTTCCAGTAAGCCGGGCTTTTCTTCTCTTGCATAAGCGCTTTTAATTTTATTTTCTGTCTCAGACATGACTCTGTTCCTCTTTAGTCTCAATAACATTATGCCATTGCTGTTGTAATTTTATATTGGCTGCATCTAATGGTACAGCCTTTATCAGCTCATCGTAACGGGATAATAAGCCTGAGCATGAAAAAGTTTAGTGTAGCTGTTGCAAAACTGCTGGAATGCCTGGTTTTGTCCGGTCGCTATTGTTTTTGAACTTAACAAGTCTGAAATTAGCCGATCCAGGCTAACCGGGATAAAGCGTTCCAGGACATCAGTTTGATAGCGTGTTTTTGAGGTCATATACAAGCATTTTAAAGTGGATTTATAAGATAGTCGCTTATTATAGAATAATTCTGACTGACTTTTTTGGTTAGGAGCGAGCACGGAATAAGTTGAGCACAATGGGGGCGCGGATCTTTAGTCCGCCTTTTAAAATGCAGGCTAAAGTCCTGCGCCCCCTATTAATGATGTAAAAGTGTGTCGTGCACCGTTCCTGTGCAGCACTAGTCGGAATGCTATTAATGCACTATACTTCGCGTTTACACCACTACGCCCCTGTACCGAACAGGTTTGCTGAAAACGGCATAGCGGCTCGCTAGAAAAATACAGCTGTGACTGAGTGGAGTATAGAGCAATTTTAATAATTTTAATAAACAATGGAGAGAAGAATGGGACTATTTGATTTTGCAAAAGGTATAGGCAATAAACTTTTTAATGATGATGCCGAGGCAGCAGCTAAGATAACAGACTATATTTCAGCTGATAATCCGGGTATAGACGATTTAAGTGTTATTTTTAAAGACGGCGTAGCTACTATTATTGGTGTAACAGACAGTACTGAAGCCGCACAGAAAGCCGTGCTGATGGCAGGTAATGTTGAAGGGGTGACGGAGGTTGTAGCTAAAATTCAGATTGACGATGTGGATGCTGGCACTGCTTTAGAGTCCGGAAATGTCGAATATTATGTGATTGAAAGTGGTGATTCGTTGTCAAAAATTGCGCAAAAATATTATGGAAATGCGATGGACTATCCGCGTATTTTTGAAGCAAATAAAGAGGTTATAAAAGATCCTGATAAAATTTATCCAGGGCAAAAAATCAGGATCCCTCTGAATTAATTATTATACTTCGCGCGCGGGTGACGGTGTGAAGTTTAGTTCAAGGGCGCGGCTTGAGTTCGCAGCTTATGCGATTTCCATCTCCCTAAAGCCGCGCCCTACAGTTTAATTGACTTGCACACTATAATTCTTGGACTGTGTGTAGCAGGTGAGTTGCTTACAATTAGAGATGACCAATGTATACTTGCCAGCAGATAAGTTCAGTGTAAAAGCCTCGTCGCTTGCTTGCACCAATTGCTTATCAGGGCCATAAACAGCAATGAAAAAAGCCATATTTAAAAACTGGCTATTGCCTGAAAACCTGACAGACCCTGCTAGATCAATTTCAAAACTGTCTTTATCATTTTCCTCGAATAAAGTACCTTGCATAACCGTGCCATTTTGCTGATCGCCTGCTTCCAGGGGAAAGCTGATGTCGATGATGTTTTTATAATCAATATAAGTATCATATTGAATACGACCTATTCTTCCTGAGCGATACTTTATATTGTTAACGCTGACTGTATACCAGGTATCGTATTGCCAGTCTGTTACTGACCAGCTAAGATTGTTGGGGACACCCGTTCCCACTGTGTCGGTATGGATGTCACGCAAATTTAGTGCCTGGTTATTGCTTTTCTGGGTGACTGTCAGTACTGCATCAGAAAAGTAATCGTGTTGATTAGCCCATAGCGAAGACTTATCCTCAATGATTGTTACATTCCAGGGTGTGCGCATGTTATCCGTTTTATCGGAAAAAAATGTGTAGGGATAACGTAAATAAGGGAAGGCAACAAAATCAGGAATATCCTGGGCATTCGCTACAGAGCTATCTGAAAAATCATAGACCTTTACTGCCGATGCTCCCAGTACCTGACCGTAACTGGTAAACTTAAGAAAGGGGTTTAATAAGGCGCGTCTGTGTCCAACGCCAGCAATAGCCGATTGATTAAAAGCATCATCCATAAAACCAATTAAGTCACTTGCCGGGTCGCTGCTAGTTCCGCCTAAATGTAAATTACTGCTACTACTACCGTCATAACCTGCATCGCTGTAACAAGTCGCACCCGTTGGGGGGGTATGTGATAACGAATTGTTGGCGCGTTGAATTAATGCGGCTTCCTGCATCTGGAAATTAGCATTACTATCGTATGTAATGGCGGGGAGTTGGTGTAATGTACGTGTTTGATTTAATACCTGTAAATGCCTGATTTGGGCTTGTTCGTTAAGTGTGCCAGAAAAACAGCTGACCACATCGGGTCGTAAATCATATAAAAAATCAGGGCTAGCGAATGTATTGTCACTGATTTCCTTTGTGACAGTGCGCCAGTATTGACGATAGGCTGCACCTCGATCCTGAATTTGCAAAAAACCGATGTTAGAATACTCACTACTCTGGTTCTGGTCATCATAAGCTTGCAGTGCTACCAAAAAGGCCGCGCCTTGCCATAATGGAATGGTAAATTCCGTTGTCTTACCCATATCAATACTATTGATGCTCTGTTCACCTTGAAAGGGGTAAGCGGCATAAAACAGATGGTAACCCGCAGCATTATCAACGGTAGACCATTGTAAATTTATCTCTAGCCCTTCGGTATCAAGCTGTAATACAGGAGCGGCAGGTTGCGCGTGAATATTTAACGAGACTAAAAATATAGATATAAATAATAGTATTCTATTCATAGGTTTCTCTTTGGTTGTGGGGCAGATATTCTACCCGGCAAGCAATGGATCCAGGCCTTTTTTTAAATCCAGTGCACGCAATTCATCAAAGCCGCCTATATGCTGTTCACCTATATAAATTTGCGGCACGGTTCTGCGCTTGGTTTTTTGCATCATTTCTTCTCGTAATCCAGGCGTGGTATCGACATTTAGCTCTTGGTAAGTCGCGCCTTTTGCCGTTAGTAGACGTTTTGCCATAGTGCAATAAGGGCAGAGAGTACTAGTGTAGATAATAATGTCTGGCATAGTTAATTTAAGGATAGAGAATGTAAATAATGAAATCATTATACTCTAAGTGAGTGCTTTGGAAAATTTGCTTTTTAGGATAATAGAAAAACCTAACCATCACTGATGGTTTGGTAGAATATGACGGGTGGAAAATAGGAAACTCCTAAATAATTGACGTTTTCCAGTTTTGGGAGGGTCTTGATGAAATTCAATTGAAAATGCAAAAAATAAAGTACTCATTTATGAAAAAATATCTTCCAGTTTCTCTGTATATACTCTCTATTGCCTTTTTGATTCCAGGTATTACTCAGCCGCTGATGACTATCAAGGCAGATATTGCTAAACAGGCACTTTTCGATATTGCCGCAAAAGAATTTATGCCGCCTGCTCAACAAGCTAATGATTTTATGCGGCAAATGCTACAGTCGCTTATTCAGGATGTTAATTTTGAAGGCTCCGTCACGGCTTTTGAATCAACACGTAGTTTGCTCGAAACCCTATGTGATTTGATGTCTCATCAACATGTTGTTGTGGGGCTATTGATTGGTTTATTCGGTATTTTTATTCCGCTTATTAAAATCATATTAACGCTGATAGCGTTATTTTTAGCATCGGGGAAAACCAGAAATGATTTGTTGAAAATCAGTAATCTATTAAGTAAATGGTCTATGTCTGATGTGTTTTTTATGGCTATTTTGCTTGCCTTCTTTACAGTTAACGCAAACTCAGAAGTAATCAGTGCTATACAAATGACTGCTAAATTAGGTTCCGGGTTCTACTTTTTTGCCACTTATTGTTTATTAGCCATTGCTGCGAGCCAGTTAATGCAACGCTGGAATGAACAGGCCGAGCAATAAGGTGATTGTCGGAAAAGAATTTACCAGATTGCGCTGGATTTTTGTTCGTATTCAAGGCGCGACAGCAGGCGCATAGTGAGCTATGCAACTGATGTCGCAATGCAGAATACGGGCAAAAAGACCAGTAAGGTGGCAAAT
>JAUXBW010000058.1 GCA_030619185.1 Methyloprofundus sp. | reverse complement strand
TTGAATTACCTGCCTCTATTGACGCGCTAGTGGATCAATTAGGCACATTATTTCCCCACGAACGGCAAGGTATCACTGATTTATTAATGCTTTGTTTGACTTTGGCTGAGCAAGTCGCCAAATCTGATGATGTTATGGCTTCGGAAGGTGTCAATACGATGTATTCCAAGCTAGATTTATTGTTCAAATATCGGCGCAGTACTCTAGCGGATGTCTGGGGAGATTACATAACAGACCCTCAACTTCAATGTCTTTTCGCGGCTCTTTGGCCGTATCTAGGTTTACCTCCTGAGAAAGTATCTTTTGTTTACTGGGCAAGCATGCTGATGGGCTATGTTTCTGATGGTGCCTATTACTGCAAAGGAGGCTTTCAGAAATTTGCTGATAGTCTGGTGGCTGGATTAAAGCAGGCGGGCGGAGAGATTTACTTCAAGAGTAAAGTCAACAAAGTTCATATTAGCGACAATCAGGTTCAAGGCGTACTTCTGGCATCAGGGGAGATTATTCATACAGAAGTGGTTATTGCTAATACAGATATGCTGCAGACTGTGTATAACATGGTTGGTAAAGAATATTTCCCCAAGCGGTACCTGTCCCGCTTACAAAGAATGCGAGTGTCTTGTTCGATTTTTGTTGTCTATATTGCAACAGACCTGGACCTGGTACAAGCCGGCGCGCACCATGAGGCATTTTATTATCATGAGTTAAGTCATGAGTTGAATTATAACAATGCGCTGCAAGGGGACGTTTCCTGGATGAGTATCACTGTGCCTACACTGGTTGATGACAGTCTGGCACCGGAAGGGGAGCATTTGCTTGTGCTGACTGCTCTGGCAAATTTTGAACACATTGAAAACTGGCAACAGGCAAAGGCTGATTATAGGAATAAAATGCTGGATTTTGCGGATAACAAAATCAATGGCTTAAAGGAGCATATTTTATTTATCGAGGCTGGCTCCCCGGCAACGATGCAGCGTTATACCCTAAATAGTAAAGGGGCCGCTTATGGCTGGGCAATGACACCCGAGCAAGTAGGTGCTAACCGTGTTGCTAATAAAGCGCCGATAGAAGGGCTATACTTTGCTGGGCACTGGACAACGCCGGGGGGGGGCGTTTATGGTGTCAGTTATTCAGGCGTACAAGCCGCACAGAAAGTTTTAGGCTTGACCCTGCAAGCCGAGCTTTGGGATTTATGTGGTATTGGAGAGTTGTAATGCATAAGGCATATGATGTTCTTATTATGGGCGGAGGATTATCTGGACTGACACTAGCCATTCAGTTAAAGCGGAAAATAGAGAACATTCGAATTCTGGTTGCAGAAAAAGCATCTTACCCGATGCCTGAAGCAGCGCATAAGGTGGGTGAATCTTCTGTAGAAATAGCCAGTTATTACTTTGAAGAAATATTAGGCTTAAACAGCGAGCTGGAAAATGAACTGCCTAAGCTGGGCTTGCGTTTTTTTTACAGTTACCGCGATAATCAAGATATTACCCAGCGAATTGAACTAGGTCCAAGCATTTATCCATACTCGAAAAGCTACCAGTTAGATAGAGGGCGATTTGAGAATGCATTGATTCAGCACTGTCTTAAGCTAGGAGTTGATTTTCAGGAAAGCTGTAAGATCAAGGACATTGCTCTAGGTAAACATGAGCATACAATAACGCTGTCTCAGAATGAGCAGGAAAGTTCGGTCCAGTGTGAATTCCTGGTCGATGCAAGTGGGCGCATGGGCCTGTTGAAAAGAAAGTTAAAGCTGGCAAAACCTGCTTACCATGATGTGAATGCTTCCTGGTTCAGAATTAATCATCAAATCAGAGTGGATGATTGGGCTTCTGAGCAACAATGGCATGACCGGGTTGAAGAGCCTAGATGGCTAAGTACCAATCATCTACTAGGTAAAGGCTACTGGGTATGGATTATTCCTCTGGCATCGGGTGCAACCAGTATAGGGATTGTTGCAGACCCTAACAAACACCCTTATGCAGAATTTAATACTTTTGAGCGAGCAATAATGTGGCTGAAAAAATACGAGCCGCAATTTGCCGGAGTTATTGATGAATATATTGATAAATTTCAGGATTTCCTCACACTGAAACACTATTCATATAATTGCAAAAAAATGTTCTCAGCCGATGGTTGGGCGATTACCGGCGATGCGGGTGTATTTCTGGATCCGTTTTATTCGCCCGGCAGTGATTTTATTGCCATGAATAATAGTTTTATTAGCGATTTAATTGTGAAGCAATATGTTGGCAAGGACATCACCTTACATGTGCAGCAATACGAGAAATTATTTCGTACCCTGTTTCTGGCCTTTGGTCCTGTCTATGAGGATCAATACCCCATTATGGGCAATGCCAAGGTAATGAGCATAAAAGTTATCTGGGACTTTACCCTATACTGGAGTGGTATTGCGCTATTATTTTTCAGGGATAAATTAACTGACCTGGAATTTATGCAGGTAGCAGGAATGCAGTTGCAGCAGATTTATCAGCTTAATTTTCAGATGCAGGGTTTTTTCAGACATTGGGCTGAAATAGATTTGTCGACACAGGACATGAGCGATATATTTATAAATTACAGCCATGTCAGTTTTATACAGCAATTAAACAAAGACTTACACAAGCAATTGACTGATGAGGCATTGCAACAACAGCTGGTTTTGAATATTGCGTTTATAAAAGAGTTAGCCAATGAAATTGCTACCGAAGCAACCCGGTTATACCCCGATTTAAAAAAATATGCACCAGAAATGCAAGAAGGGAGTTCTAAGTATTTGCAAGATATTTTTGCACAATTGGGGGCGGTTAACCTTTCCGCCCCCCTCTAGCTTAGGGTGAAGTTATTTCAATGACGAACTCTTAAAGAAAATAAGGTAAAATACCCGCTATTTATTTTTAGTCTCTGGATAAGGAAGTATGTCTCAAGAATTGGTTGCAGAATTAAAAACATTATTGATAGAAGGTTTGCATTTAGAAGATGTCTCGGCTGAGGAAATTATTCCTGATGAGCCATTATTTGGTGAGGGTTTGGGTCTAGATTCAATAGATGCCTTAGAAATAGCTGTCCTACTGGATCGCAAATATGGGGTAAAAATCACCTCAGAGGATGATCGAAATCAGGAGATTTTTGCATCATTAAATTCATTGGCTACTTTTGTGCAGGAAAACAGAACAAAATAAATCCTTATGCAAGCCATTCTACGCAGTGTTATCAGCAGCCTGATTTTTTTACTCTACCCTTACCTTGTGTATCGAGGAGTGAAAGAGGGTGTGGTCTGGTTTGCGCCTGCTGTGATTGCCAGTATTTATTTTTATCAGGCTGTTAAAGCACGATCTAGGCGCGTGCGCGTACAAAAAATAGCGATTGTTATTATTTTATTTTTGGGTGCTATTTTTTATCAGGATCTGATGGCAAAACTGATCCCTATTATTATCCAGCTCAGTTTAATGCTATTTTTTGGCAAAACATTACTTAAGGGTAAAGGGCCTTCACTGGTGGAGCGCTTTGCACAGCTGGAATTTCCCGAAATACCTCCTGTTCTAAAGCGTTACTGTCGTCATTTAACCATGATGTGGACTGGTTTTTTTGCCTTTAACATAGTCACCTGCGTTTTGCTGGCATTATTTGCACCGGTTGAGTGGTGGGCAATTTTTACCGGTGTGCTGATTTTTCTATTAACAGCTATTTTAATGGTGAGTGAATATATCTGGCGTTTTTTCTTGTTTCGTAGAATCGAGCTACCTGCCGGACAAATTCCCGATGTTAAAGAATCTGCAAAAGCAATGATTGTGAATGGTCGCAAAATATGGCTGGATGTACACGCGAGTTAATCAGCAATGAAAAAAAGTAGCGCATTGTTATTGTCTTTTTTTTCCATCGGATGCCTAGCTGAAGATAGTATAGAAACAGTGATGCAACGTATGAAGCCGGAAACTGCGGTGCAAATTGCTTATCAGGAAACGCGCTACATGGGTTTGTTTGATGAGGACTGGCAGGGTAGTGGTTATTTATATGCTGCCGTTCCCAATACAATGTTAAAGCAGCAGTTAAAGCCAGATAGAGAGATGATGGCTGCAGAGGGGCGGCAGTTGATTTACTATAAACCCGCCAACCAGACTTATCACCACACGCAGTTAGATGAAAGTAACCCGATGATGGCAAGTCTGGTCGCTTTTAAAGCGATGTTGACAGGGAATCTAGTCGTCTTACGTCAGCTTTATCAGCTGAAATTTAGCACGACAAAATCATCCTGGAAGCTGGAAATGATAGCAAAGGAGCATGAGTCTGATGAAGCACCACTCAAAATTATTATGCAAGGCATGAGCGCACAGGCAGCAAATAATATGCAGGTGATTTTGCCCGATGGTGATCGTAGCATCTATGTATTAAGTCAGCCCCAGCAAGGCCGGGCAATTCAACAACATATGCAGGAATTATTGCAGTCATTAAAAAGTCATTAGCTGTGCGCCGTTCAATACCCTCATTAGTTTTTTTTCTTTGTTTGACTCTGCTGATTACCCTAGCTTTTTATACTACTCAGTTTAAAACAGATATTTCTGCATTTGTCATCGCGGGTGATAATGCCGAAGAAATTTTACTAGCCAGTGAAATACAATCGGGCACTTTGTCGAGACGCTACATTCTATCCGTTGATGCGGGGCAGGGTAATCAAGTTTCCGCTGTTTTTATTCAAGCCTGGTTAAAGAGCATAAGGGCAATTTCTGGTGTCACGGGTGTCTGGGCGACTGATGAAAAGAGAGGGACTTTAGGCACTTTATCCGGTTTATATGCGCAACAAGGGGCGCACATGTATAGCCGTTACCCAGAGCAGGCGTTAATCGGAATTTTCACCGAGACAGCTTTGCTAGAACGAGCGGCGGGGCTAAAGCAGGCTCTACTCTCGCCTCAGGGGCGTTTAATTAAAAAAATAGCAGAGCAAGACCCGTTGCTATTATCCTTAAATGGCTTTAAAGCCTTCGCAACACAATTACATAATCAAATCTCCACACCCTCGCAGTATGCTAATTTAATACTAGAAACCCAGATGTCGGGTATGGATGTCTCTGCACAACTAAAAATTCAACAGAAAATCAAAGATTCCTTTGTAGCCGAGACAACGGCGACAGTACATGATTATCAGCTGGAAATGACCGGTGTGCCATTATTTGCTGCAGCAACACAAACCATGATTGAGAATGATGTTAAGTTTATTAGCATTTTTTCTTCAGTAGCCCTAATGCTGTTATTTCTATTTATTTTTCGGTCATTTCGGGTTTTGTTTTGGGTGTTTTCATTACTGATAACTGTAATGACGGTTGCCGTATTAATGACTAACCTGGTTTTTGGGTCAGTGCATGGCATGACTATCGCTATCGGTTCTACCTTAATTGGTATTTGCATAGATTACCCCATCCATGCCTTAGTCCATGCGCAAGGCTTGCAACAGGCCAAAAGACTGGCTGTGATCAAAAAGATTTTCCCCAGCTTATTAATGGGCGCACTTACTACCCTTATTGGCTATATTGCGTTAGGACTGTCAGGCTACCCAGGCTTTCAGCAAGTTGCTGTGTATACGGGCACCGGGATTATCGTGTCCTTATTATTAACCCGCTATTTATTTCCGCGTGTGATAAGCGGAGATGCAACAAATACTCAACCCTTTCGGTTTATCGTATTTTGGCCTGAATTTTGTCAGCGTTATCGCTGGGGATTGTTAGCCGGGATAGTGATCTTGTCTGTTGCCGGAGCGGTACAACTAGATCGCTTGCAGTGGATGCAGGACTTACAGGAATTAACCCCTGAGCTGGATTATTTAAAAGTAAACGATAAAAAAATTCGCGAACGGATTATTAGTATAGAGCCTGGACGTTTTGTATTAGTCAGTGGCGCAACTGTTCAGCAGGCTTTGCAGGCTGCCGAACAAGTTTATCAGCGCTTAGATACAGTAAAACAAACACAAGATTTAGACGATTATTTTGGTCTATACCCCTGGCTTTTATCAGAGCAACAGCAAAAAACTAACCAGACACTATTATTAAGTGCATTAAATAAAGAACAGCGAGAGTTCTGGCGCAGCGCTCTGCAAACTCAGGGCCTATCAGTGCGCCGCTTAGGTGAACTTGATTATACACAGGGCGAAACGCTGAATTTAGATCGGGTTTTGCAGTCTCCAATTGCTAAATTGATCAGTAATCAAATTATTGTCACTGAACAGCGAACTCTAATAATTATCTGGCTAAGTGAACATAAACCTGAAGCTGTACAGAGTGCCCTGACAGATTTACAGCATGTGCAATATTTTAGTCAACGCGATATGCTTAATCGCCTGGCTGTCGATTATCAGCACCGCGCTGAAATAACCTTATTAGCAGGTTTAGCTTTAATCACATTATTATTATGGCTGCGCTATAAAAGCTTAATTCTTACCCTGCAAACACTATCTCCTGCTTTTTTAGCTGCTCTATTGATTCTGGCTCTTTGGGCCTGGACGGGGGAGGCGATCAGCTTTTTACATTTAGTCGGATTCTTACTGGCAGTCGCTATCTGTGTTGATTATGGTATTTTTTATCAGGAAAATCGCGGAGGCCACCTGGCACTAACGTATCAGGCGATGGCGGCATCTATGCTGACTAGCGCACTGGTCTTTGGCTGTTTGATTTTTGCTCAGACTTCGATGCTACAAACTTTGGCGAAAGTGGTGAGCTGCGGGGTGGTGTTGGGTTTTTTATTGTGTCCGGTATTGATTAAACCTAAAAAGGTTTAGCTACTTATGGCATGCGGTAAATTTAACTATAGTCCAGTTTATGCTGTGAAAAAACAAATTCTAACCCTTGCACATGAAAAATTTTATGAAAGACATGAATACAAATGAATTATTGATCTACATAAAAGGTGAAGTAGCTAAAGCAGCCCTAGAAAAAAACAAAGATGCTGTAAATATGTTCCTTGTTGTCAAATATGCGGAACAACTAAAAGACCTTGACCCAATAGTCTTTGTAAATACGATTGGGCGAAATGATAGTTATACGACCGAATTCAGGAAAGGTTTAAAATTAGCTAAAGTAATAGCAGAAAGAGGTCTTTAGAAATTATGGATGTTTTTATGGAAAGCACAAAAAATTAGTTAACCCCTTTCTTCTTATTTTTTTCCAGGGCATGAAGGTTGCTGGTGAATTCTTAAGGGAATAAATAAGAAATTTTCTCATTTATTGTTTCATTGACAAAGAAGACCAGACCAGACTAGAATTAATCTAATTTTAGTCTAATACACACGGTTTTTATCATGCAAATTACTAATATTTCTGATGCAAAAGCGAGTTTATCTCAGTTAATAAAAATAGTTCAAGAAACCAATGAACCTATTATTATCGGTAAGGCAGGCAATCCAGTTGCTATTCTTTCAGCATTTAAAGAAAACCCATCACCCCGAAAATTAGGCGGAAGCTGGGAAGGTAGGGTAAAAGTAATGGATGATTTTGATCAATTTGATGATGAAATAACCGACCTTTTTAATAATTCCATTATTTTCCTTGATCAATAATGAACCTACTGCTGGATACACATGCTTTTATCTGGGCACTTGAAAACAACCCGACACTTTCAACACCTGCTCGCAATGCGATTATAGAAGGAAAGAACCTGGTTTTTATTAGCTCTGCTACAGTATGGGAAATGAGCATCAAGCAAGCACAGGGCAAACTTGAAATACCCAATAATTTGCAAGAAGAAATTGATTTGCACCGATTCACGCAGTTAAGCATCAATTTTCAACATGCAGATCTCGCTGGAAAGTTACCTAATATACATAAAGACCCTTTTGATCGAATGCTAATTGCGCAAGCCAAAATTGAAAAACTTACACTAGTCACAAGGGATAAGCTTATTGCCCAGTATGATGTCAATATTATCGAAGCTTGATGGATTTCGGAAAGGTACACAGCTTTAGTTCGTTTGTGATTTATCCATATAGTTAATTATTTTTATAAAACCATGGAAAAGAATTCAGTCATTACTCCAGTTGCGATAACAGCTTACTCAGCTTTAAGTGCTTGTGGCTTGGGTAATAAAGTTTTATACGAGTGCCTATCTGATAATCAGTCTCAACTAGCTCCCTTATCATTATTTAAAATCCCTTTTCCGGCTTTCGTAGGCGAAATAAAACAATCTTTATCAGATATACGAGGTCAATTAGCAGAATATAACTGCCGCAACGCAAGAGTCGCATTAACCGCTTTAAATGATACAGAAGGCGGGGTAAGAACAGCCGTTGAGGCAGCAAAGGCTAAATATGGCGCACACCGAATCGGAGTCATTATTGGTACTAATACTTCAGGGCTATATGAAACCGAATCAGCCTATGGGGTGTTGTTAGAAACGGGTGATATGCCTGATGATTTTCATTTTGTTACCGAGCATGCCTACCAGGCAACGGCACGATTTGTACAGCTGGAATTAGGCTTAACCGGGGTTTGTTATGCTATTTCCACTGCCTGCTCTTCAGGTGCCAAGGCGATTGCCGCAGGGCAACGCCTAATTAACGGCGGACTCTGTGATGCAGTAATAGTAGGTGGTGTTGATACCTTATGTCGCTTAACTCTGCGCGGCTTTCGCAGTCTGGAGTTAGTCTCAAATAAGCCTTGCACTCCGATGGATAAAAAACGCCAAGGGATAAGCATAGGTGAAGCAGCTGGTCTATTGGTTTTAGAAAAAATGCATGCCGATAATAGTCATGCAATGAAAGTATTATCTGTGGGTGAATCTTCGGATGCCCATCATATGAGTACCCCGCACCCAGAAGGTAAAGGTGCGGCTCTAGCTATGAAGAACGCATTACAACTGGCAGGTTTAAAGGCTGACAAGATTGATTATCTGAATTTACATGCCACAGCTACTAAAATAAATGATAGCGTTGAAGGTCGAGCGGTATTCAGCGTCTTTGGTGATTCTGTCCCCTGTAGTGGCACCAAAGGTATTACCGGACATACGTTAGGTGCGGCAGGAGCATTAGAAACCATTATTGCACTCACTGCACTACAGCAGCAATTTATTCCAGGCACTCAGGGGTTACAGGAACTTGATGATGAATGCCAGTGTCAGGTTATTCAATCCCCCCTACAGACAAAAAACATGCAAATTGCAATGAGTAATTCTTTTGGATTTGGCGGTAATAATGCTAGTGTGATTGTCGCGCTATGATGAATCAGTTATTTATTAAATCAGCGGCAGTGTGTTGCCTTGACAATGAGGTATTAGCTGCTTTTAATCTTCAAGGCAGTGATATAGATAAAAGCCTGATTCCCGCAGGAATGCGCAGACGCACCAGTATGACTACGCGCATGGCAATTACGGCAGCAAAACTCGCGTGTGCACAGGCTGGCTCGGATACTCTAAATCTGGCCTCGGTTTTTGCCTCATTAGGCGGAGAAATACAGGTTACCGATGCGCTTTGTCGCTTATTGCCTGATGAGAATGAACTGCTTTCACCGACTCAATTTCATAATTCAGTGCATAATACCACGGCGGGTTATTGGAGTATTCTCAATCAATGTCAGGCTCCGGCTACGGCAATTGCCGCTGCCGATGATACTTTCGCCATGGGTTTGATTGAAGTGTGGGCGCAGTTGCAACAAAGTAGTGGCGAGCGATTATTGGTTTGTTATGATGAGCTATGGCCGCAGTATCTGGCTCCACCTATTGGGCAAAGCGCATTTGCCTGTGCATTTGTATTGAGCACAGAAACTGATCAATCAATAGGGGCGATTACTATGCCTCAGGTTTCGCAGTTGAAGCAGCAAGACTTGAAGGTTGACTGGGTTAAGCTAACGGAATCAGCGCCAGCGGCCGCAGTGATTCCTTTGTTGCTTGCCTTACAAGATAAGCAGTCAGGTTTAGTACCATTAAATATAAAAGCACCTATCTGGACAAGCCAGTTTGAGGTGTAATTTCACCTATGCTCAAGTAGTGATGTGACGTAGAGCGGACTAAAGTCCGTTCTACACTATTTTCTGTTTAAGAAGGGAATAGAAAAAGCTTAAGAG